>NZ_JASJVI010000055.1:0-25108 GCF_035019865.1 Cryobacterium sp. 10I5 | reverse complement strand
GTGCGCGGACGTGCGAGGCGGATGCCGCGGGTGCGGGGGCGGGGGCGGAACGCTAGCCGATGATCTCGGCGAGGGTCAGCACGGGAGCGCTGAACGCTGCGGCAACGTGCTCGTTCGTGATGCGGCCGGCGTGCACGTTCAGGCCCTTGGCGAGTGCGGCGTCGTCGGCGATGGCCTGCTTCCAGCCCTTGTCTGCGAGCGCGACCACGTAGGGCAGGGTCGCGTTGGTGAGCGCGCGGGTCGACGTCGCGGGGACCGCTCCCGGCATGTTGGCGACGCAGTAGTAGATGCTGTCGTGCACGGCGAAGGTCGGCTTGTCATGGGTCGTGGCGTGGGATCCCTCGAAGCAGCCGCCCTGGTCGATCGCGATGTCCACGAGCACGGAACCCGGCTTCATCGTGGCGACCATGGCGTCTGTGACGAGCTTCGGCGCCTGGGCGCCCGGGATCAGTACGGAGCCGATCACGAGGTCGGCACCGCGGACCTGCTCTGCGATTTCGTACCGGGTGGACGCGCGGGTCTGGACGGCGCCGTTGAACCGGTTCTCCAACTGGCGCAGCCGGGCGATCGACAGGTCGATGATCGTGACGTCCGCGCCCATGCCGAGGGCGTTCGCGGCTGCGTGCTCTCCGGCGACACCGCCGCCGATGATGACGACCTTCGCCTTGGGGGTACCCGCGACGCCGCCGAGGAGGATTCCGGTGCCACCATTCGCGCTCATCAGGTGGTACGCGCCGACCTGCACCGACAGGCGCCCGGCCACCTCGCTCATCGGGGACAGCAGCGGCAGGCTGCGGTCGGCGAGCTGGACCGTTTCGTAGGCGATCGCCGTCGTACCGGAGGTGAGGAGGGCATCCGTGGTCGGACGGGACGCCGCGAGGTGCAGGTAGGTGAAGAGCACCTGCCCGTCGCGCATCAGGGGATATTCGGCTTCGATGGGCTCCTTGACCTTGAGCAGCAGCTCCGCGGCGGCCCAGACCTCGGCGGCCGTGCCGAGGATGGCCGCGCCGGCCACGCGGAAGGCGTCATCGCTGAACCCGGAGCCTATTCCGGCGCCGGCCTGCACGAGGACCTCATGGCCGCGGATGGCGAGTTCGTGCACGCCGGCCGGAGTGATGGCCACGCGATTCTCGTTGTTCTTGATCTCGGTGGGGATGCCGACCTTCATGGGGGACTCCGTCTGCGGTGGATGGCCGGACTTACCGGTGGATAGGGAAAATAATGCTTGGTATTCGTTTCCTGTACGTGACAAGCGTGGAATCCGCGATACTTGGTCGAAAGACAGCGCGATATTCAGTTGAGAGGGGCCAACGCATGACGGAAACGAAGAGGATTCGGGGCGGCGATGAACTCGACACCGTGGACAACACGCTCGTGGCGCTGCTCCAGGCCGACTCGCGGATGAGCAACAGCAGGCTCGCGACCGCGGCGGGGATCGCGGAATCGACGTGCATCGCCCGGGTGCGCTCCCTCGTCACACGGGGCATCATCACCCGTTTCACGACCCTCGTCGACCCGAAGGCCCTCGGGCTCGGCCTTCAGGCGTTGATCAGCGTCAGCATCCGCTCGGGCGCGCGCACGCAGATCCCGGCGTTCCGGGACGAGATCCGGGCGATGCCGCGGGTCGTGCAGGTCTTCTTCCTCGGCGGGACCGAGGACTTCATCATCCATCTCGTGGCGCGCGACTCCGACGATGTGCGCGACTTCGTGCTCGAGAACCTGTCGGCGAACCCTGCGGTCGCCTCGACGCGCACCAGCCTCGTCTTCGAGCACCACTACAACGGGCTCTCTTCGGGCAAGTAGCAGCCGGGCGTCGAGGAGCCTCGCCGGGTGGTGCCGGTTGGCCCAGTCGGTCGGCCTGGTCAGTCCGTGCTGCGGCTGGGCTTCCAGAAGCCGGTCTTGCCGAGCAGCCGGGTCTCCTTGTCGGCGTCTGCGGGTACCTCGACCTCGGCGGGGAACACGCCATACTGGCGCCAGTCGTCCACCTGGGGCAGGATCTGCTCCCAGAGCAGATCGACAAGTGGAGCCGGCAGCGCATACTCCTGGCCGAGGAAGTTCGCGATCGACCACGCCTGGAAGGCGCGGTAGATGCTCGTGTGCTGCAGGTACTCGGCGAGCGGGTAGTCGCCATACTGGAGGTGCACGATCGCAGCGGGATCGAGGTCCTGCAGCACGACGGCCGTGGCCTCATCATTGATCCGGTCGTAGCTCGCGATCGGATCCGACCCGAGCAGGTCGCCGTTGAAACGGTCACCGACCTCCTCGATGGTGTGGCCCGCGAGCACGTCCCCGACCCAGGCCTCGTCACGTGCGTGCGCGGCGAGGATGTCCCTGATCGTGGGGTTCTCTTTACTGGTCCACTCCGCGGGGGCAGGAAGGGTCAGCTGCTCCGGCGTGATCCGGTCGATGACGGAGCGCAACGCGGCATCCGACTGAAGAAATAGCTCTCTCTGCTCCATGTCGCAAAAAGTAGCATGGGCCACGGACACTGGCCAGCGTTGGACCGCATCCGGGCGACGACCCGCCCAGCGATGCTGCCAGACTACGAGAGGAGGCGAGAGTATGACGACGCATTTTTCCGGTGAGGCGCTGCAGTTCCTGCGCGAGTTGGAAGGACACAACGACCGGGGCTGGTTCGAGGACCACAAGCCGGTGTACCTGAGCGAGGTCCGGGAGCCGATGCTCGACCTGGTCGACCGGGTCAACGAGTCCCTCGCGGGATTCGCCCCCCGGCACGTGCGGCCGCCGCAGAAGGCGATCATGCGCATCTACCGCGACGTGCGGTTCTCGAAGGACAAGTCCCCGTACAAGACGAACGTCGCCGCATCCTGGCCGCTGGGGGGTTCGGAGAAGACCGGTGCGAGTTACTTCCTCAGCGTGTCCGGCCATGAGGTCCTGATCGCGGGCGGATGCTATGCACCCTCCCCCGAGCAGCTCACCGCGATTCGCGACCACATCGTCGCGCACCACGGGGAGCTTCGCGCCCTGCTCGCCGATCCCCGCGTCACGGGCCTGTTCGACCCCGCGGACGGCAATCCGCTCGTGCGTCCGCCGCGCGGATACCCCGTCGACCACCCCGCCGTCGACCTGTTGCGCCGCCGCCAGTGGGCGACCTTCGCGACCCTGCCGGCATCGGTCGCCGAGACGGATGCCTTCCTCACCCTCGTGATCGAACGCTTCGAGGCGCTGACGCCCCTGGTCGATTTCCTGAACGTGCCGCTGGCCACGCTGCGCCTCGAGCAGCGCCACTGACGGGAGGATGCGCCGCCCCGGCCGGTCGCCCGGCGGATGCCGCTACGAACCGTCGTAGGCACCCTCGAGCACCCGGATCTCGACCTACGTCATCGCCAGCATGGCCTGCAACCCCCGACCGGCCCTGACCCGACCGGCCCTGGCCGCATCGGGTCTACCGTGCCGAGTCGTCGGCCGCTGGCGCGAGCACCTGCCAGCCGTGCGGCGCGATCGTGGCACGCGACCCCCGCGGCGTCGGCGTGCCCCCGGGCAGGAGCGGGGCCAGCCCCGAGCGGCCCAGGTCGACGCCGCACGGCTCGTCGCCGAGGTTGAGCGCGACGACAAGCGCATCATCTCCGGACCGCGCCTCGTAGACGAGGTGGTCGGCCCCGCTGTCGAGGAGGCGGGTTCTGGCCTCGTGCAGCCACGGATGCCGCCTGCGCAGCCCGACCAGGCCCTGGTGCAGCCGGTAGACCGCGCGCTCGGGGTCGGTCAGCGCCGGAGGGCCGTCCGCCGGGAACTCCGGCCGGATCGCGTCGTCGCCGCCGAACTCCTCGGTCTTGAGCCCGGTGTACCCGTACTCGTCGCCCGCATAGATCGACGGGGTGCCGCCGGTCGTGAAGAGCACGGCGAGCGCGTGCGCGAGGTGCCGGGGGTCCTCGAGGCGGCTGTTGATTCGGGTGACGTCGTGGTTGCCGACGAAGGTCGCCGGGGTGAAGGTGTCGAGGAAGCCGTTGTGCCGGTCGAGCGACCAGGCCAGCTCGTGCGGGTTGTGGTCGTTGAGGCTGCTCCAGATCGCCTTCCAGAGCTCGTATTGAGTGACGGAGTCGAGGGTGGCCGCCGAGACGATCGCGGGGTAGTCGCCGTGGATGACCTCGCCGAGGAACCACGCCTGCGGGTGTCGTTCGCGCACCCGGGGCAGGATTCCGGCCCAGAATTCAGCGGGGACCGCGTACGCGGCGTCGAGCCGCCAGCCGTCCGCGCCGCGGTCGAGCCAGTGTTCGAGCACGCCGGTCACATAGTCGGCGACCTCCGGGTTGCCGTGGTCGAGACTGATGAGTCCGGAATGCCCTTCGAAGGTCCCGAAGCCGGCCTCGCCTACCGGGGCGCCGGCCTGGGCGCTGTCCGGGGTGTCGGTCTGGAACCAGGCGGCCGCGTCACTGCCGGGGCCCTGTTCGAGCGCCTCACGGTAGCGCGGGAAGTCGGGCCCGACGTGGTTGAACACCCCGTCGAGGAGTACCCGCAGCCCGCGCGCGTGCGCTTCGGCGACGAGGGTGTCGAAGTCGGCGTCCTCGCCGAGGCGAGGGTCGATGCGGTAGTAGTCGCTCGTGTCGTAGCCGTGGGTCGTGGATGCGAAGATCGGGCCGAGGGCCACGCCCGAGGCGCCGAGCTCGATCGCGTGGTCGAGCCAGGCCACGATCCGCAGCAGGCGGTGCTCGCCGGCCGTCGGGACGGGTTCGCCCGCGGCGATCGGGTAGCTGCCGACGAAACCGAGCGGGTAGAGCTGCCACCAGATCGCGTGGCGTACCCAGTCGGGTTCGACGCGCCCGGCGGCATCCGTGGTGCTGATCATCATGTCTCTCAGCTTGGCACTCCCCTGGGCGGCGTGGCACCGGTGGCCTAGGGTGGTGGGCATGTCCGACGAGACCGAGATCCTGCGCCTGACGGCCTTCGCCTCCGAACCGCACGGCGGGAACCCGGCCGGCGTCGTGCTCGACGCGAGTGCACTTCCCGACGCCGAGATGCAGCGCATCGCGGCGTCGCTCGGGTATGCGGAGACCGCGTTCCTGACCCGCCCGCCGACCCGGCAGGAGCCCGGCCGGGCGGGGATCCGCTACTTCTCCCCCACGGCGGAGGTGCCGTTCTGCGGTCACGCGACGATCGCGACCGCCGTCGCGCTCGCCGGCCGCGGTGACGCGGAATCCTTCGTGTTCGAGACGAACATCGGTGAGGTGCGGATCGACACCCGGCGCACCGCTGACGGGATCGTGGCCTCGTTCACGAGTGTCGAGACGCGGGTGGAGCCGATCGGGGCATCCGTGCTCGAGCACCTGCTGCGGCTGCTCGCCGTCGACGCCGCCGACCTGCACCCGGACTACCCGCCCCGGCTCGCCTTCGCGGGCAACGTGCACCCGGTGCTCGTCTTCGCGGAGACGGCGACCTTCGACGGCTTCCGGTTCGACCCGGCCGCGGTGCGTTCCCTGATGGATGCCGAGGGCTGGGCGGGCACCGTGACGACCCTCCGCGTGCTGGGGCCGCTCGAATTCGAGGCCCGCAACCTGTTCCCGGTCGGGACGATGACCGAGGACCCGGCTACGGGATCCGCGGCGGCCTCCGTCGGCGGCTACCTCCGGGCGCTCGGCCTCGTCGACGCCCCGGCGCGGGTGCTGATCCGGCAGGGCCGTCACGTCGGGCGCCCGAGCCTGCTCACCGTCGACATCCCCGCGACGGGCGGCATCGTGGTGTCCGGCACCGCCTCGGTCATCTCCTGAACCCGATCTCCTCAACCGCCTGCCGAACCTCCGGCCGGTCCGTCCGGGTACCGTGGAAAGACCGCACCTCATCCCGGGAGAAGAACCATGAAGCCAGCTCTCAACAAGGACACGCAGTTGTGCATCTCGCTCGCGGCCCGCCCGAGCAACATCGGCACCCGTTTCCACAACTACCTCTACGACGAGCTCGGGCTCGACTTCATCTACAAGGCGTTCACGACGACCGACATCACGGCGGCGATCGGCGGCGTGCGGGCGCTCGGCATCCGCGGCTGCTCCGTGTCGATGCCGTTCAAAGAGGACGTCATCGCGCTCGTCGATGAAATGGATGCCTCCGCGACCGCAATCCGGTCGGTGAACACCATCGTCAACGACAACGGGGTCCTGAAGGCGTCGAACACCGACTACCTGGCCATTGCCGAACTCATCGCCGGGCACGGCATCGATCCGGGCACACCGCTCCTGCTCCGCGGCAGCGGCGGAATGGCGAAGGCCGTCGGTGCGGCGTTCCGGGACGCCGGCTTCTCCAGCGGAACCATCATCGCCCGCAACGAGGCCAGCGGTCGCCGGCTCGCGGACGAGCTCGGCTACCGGTGGCTGCCGGACCCGGGAACCGAGACCGCGCCGCTCATCGTCAACGTGACTCCGATCGGGATGAGCGGTGGCGCAGAATCCGAGAGCCTCTCCTACCCGCTCGGCACGGTGGAGGCGGCCACGACCGTCTTCGACGTGGTCGCCCTTCCGGCCGAGACACCCCTGATCTTGGCGGCCCGGGCGGCCGGGAAGCGGGTCGTCACCGGCGCAGAGGTCATCGCGCTGCAGGCCGCGCACCAGTTCGAGCTGTACACCGGGGTGCGGCCGACCCCGGAGCAGGTCCTGGCGGCATCCGTCTTCTCGCGCCAGTAGATCTGGAGATCAGTAGATCAGGAGATCAGTAGAGGAACGCGGCGTCGAAGGAATTCAAGTCGACCCTGACGCCGTTGAGGGTGCGCTCGAACTCCTGCTGCACGCCGATCCGCAGGTTCCCCGAGTCATTCCAGCCGCCGTACGGCACCGGTTCGGGGGCGAGGACGTCGGGTGTCCAGCTCGGAAAGTCGAGCGGGCCGGCCGCGGTGTCCCAGAGGGCGACGTCGGAGAACTCCGTCGTGTCTCCCATCAGGAGCGGCCACATCGCGGCTCCGCTGTAGATGACCGGGCGCACCCCGAGGTCCTGCACCCCGGTGATCATGGCGCGGGTGAGCGGCGGGCTCCCGGTCTCGATGTCGAGGGCGAAGAACTGGAGCACGGTGCTGTACGGACCGGTTGCCGCGATGCCGGCCTGCCAGCAGGCGGGGTCGCGGGTGTACGCGGCGACCTTCAGCCCGGCGTCGAGCGCCATCTGCAGTTGCGGCTGGGTGTGGGCCGCTGGGGTGCAGGTACCCCAATTCGTCGTGGCCAGAATGTAGAGGCGGAATCCCTCGGCGTACGCGGCGGCGAACCAGGCCGGGTCGGTGATGACCTGGTCGGAGTCGATGGCCTTCACCGAGGGAATGTCGCTGGCCTCGGCCGCGCCGTCGGGTATGGCGGTCTCGGCTGACGCGGGCGCGACCGTCGCGGCTCCGGCGAGAACAAGTGCCGCGGCCAGGATGCCGACGCCGGCTTTCACGCCAACGCGTCGCCCCGATGCCCTCGTCGAAACCCGAGTCTGTATGCCCATGGTTCACTCCTCGTCCCGCTGACGCGAGGTCTGAGTTGCCTTGTCTCCCCCGAGTTTGCAGCGCGGGGGCCGTCGGCGATAGGCCGTCCCGGCGACCTCTCAGACTTGGGCCGGTCCGCTCCCCACACCCCGTGTCGAACCGCCACCGTGGTCAACTCAGGAAATCCGATCCCGGTGGCCACGCCCAGCCCGGAATACCGGGGCCCGGCGGTCGACGATCGGACGTTCTTCCTGAGTTGCCCACACGGGCCTTTGTCAGGAGTTGCTCGGGGGCAGCGGCACCGTGAAGTCGAGGTCGGCGGTCGTCACCGTGCCCGCGGTCCGTCCGGGAGCCGTGTGGTATTCCCAGTACAGGTTGGTGTGGGCGATCACCAGGTCCGGCGACGGCGCGCCATACTCCCGGAGGTCCTCGGTGGTGTGGGCGTCGCTGACGAGGAGGGCGTCGTACCCGCGGACGATCGCGCCGTGGAGCGTCGACCGGATGCACTCATCCGTTTGCGCACCGGCGATGACGAGCCGGCCGATACCGCGTTCAGCGAGCACGGACTCGAGGTCGGTGTCTTCGAAGGCGTCGGCGTATGCCTTGTTCACGAGCGGCTCCGCCTCGAGGCGCACGAGTTCGGGCACGAGCTGCCAGAGTTCGCTGCCCTGCGGCAGGTCGTCGTTGTGGTGCTGCACCCAGACGAGGTCGGCGCCGGCGGCGCGCGCCTTGTCGACGACGGTGCGAACGTTCCCGACGATCGCGTCCCGCTCGTAGGCGTCCTTCACGAAACCGGTCTGGACGTCGATGACGAGCAGGGCCGTCTTCGGCCGGTTGTCGAGGGTGGTCACGGTTCCTCCTCAGAAGCTGTCTGACGGTGTGGACCGCCACGCTACCCCACGCCACTGCCCGCTGCGAGTGCCTGTCGCTCCTTGATACAGTGACGACCATGGACATGCGACTGGAGCTTGTGCCCTTGCCCGTTGCGGACGTCGAACGGAGCAAGGCCTTCTACGTGGATGTCGTCGGCTTCCACCTGGACCACGATGTGCAGCCCGGCAACGGAATGCGGATCGTGCAGCTCACCCCGCCGGGCTCGGCGTGCTCCGTGGTCATCGGGACCGGCATGGGGAACGGCCCCGAGCACGGTACGGTCAAGAACCTGCACCTGGTCGTCTCCGACATCGGCGCGGCGCGGGACGAACTCGCGAACCGTGGCCTGCAGATCACCGAGATCCACGACATGGGTGGCGTCAAGTACGCGTACTTCAGCGATCCCGACGGGAACTCCTGGGCACTGCAGGAAATCGGCCAGTACGCGAAGCCTGCCTGACGCGCACCGAACCCGGTTCGTGCCGGCTCATGGAGCTTCCCGGGCTGATCACGTGACTCCGTCGAATCAGTCCGGGGAGCAGGTCAGGCGAGCAGCTTCTCGAAGCAGAAGGAGTGCGGGATCGCCTCGATGTACGGCTCGTAGATCGGGATCGGCGTGTAGCCGATCTTTTCGTAGAGGGCGACGGCATCCGGTTGTTTGCTGCCGGTCTGCAGGATGAGGCGCGGCACACCGGCGGCACGGGCGATGCGCTCGAGCTCGTTCATCAGCGCACGGCCGACCCCGCGCCCGCGCTGGTCGTCGGCGACGATCACGCGCTTGACCTCCCAGTCGCCATCGTGGATGCGCAGGGCCGCGTGGGCGATGGGGGTGTCGTCGCCGTCGATCACGAGCACGGTCGCCAGGATGTCGGCCGGGTCGATCCTGAGCGCCTCGGTCACGGCATCGTCGAGTTCGGGGTTGCTCGGGCCGGCGTAGCGCGCGGTCATCTCCACGTCCATCCGCGCGCGCAGCACGGCGGCGCGCGGGTCGGCCCACTCCACCCGCTCGAAACGGAACGGGAGTTCGGTGCTGCCACTCATGGTGAAATCCTCAGTCGTCTCGCTCGGGTGTCTGCGGCGCAAACGTCTCAGACGCACAGCCTACCGAGCCGGGCGCGGATGCTGTCGCGCCCGCTCCCCCGGAACCGGCTCAGCTGCGGGGGTGGTTACGCGGATCGCGGAGGCGACGCACTCCGACCAACGCGAACGCCACGCCGAGGGCGAGAAGGTCGCCGTTCAGGCCAGAGCGCGCGGGCGCGCGACCGGTGGTACAGACTGGTGTGGTGGCCCACCGGCAGCGCGCATCCGACCTCGAGCAGACTCCAGCACGGGGACGCGCATGGCCCACGTGAACCTTCGTATGCTGAATCTCGTCGCGGGCATCCTGCACCTCGCCCAGGCGGTCGCGGTTGCCTGGACGGTGAACCACTCAGGGCATCTTCTCCTTCCTGTCACCGTCGAGTACCCGACCGGATCGCCGGCTTCGGGACTGCCGCCGGAACGCATTTCGGTCGCTGCCGTCGATGTCGGCATCGGTGCCGTCATTGCGCTCCTGCTGCCGGCCGTCACTCATCTGCTCATCGCGTCGCCGATCCTCGGCGCCCACTACCGGGGCGCGATCGAGGGACAGCGCAACCCGATCCGGTGGGTCGAGTACGCGTTCAGCTCGTCGATCATGCTGTTCCTGATCGCACAGCTGAACGGCATCACGGATGTCGGCACGCTCGTCCTGACCTACACGGCCCAGTCGGCCGTGGTCCTCCTGCTCTGGCTGCAGGAACGGCTCGGCACCCCCGCCCGGACCCTCCGCCCCTTCGTCGTCGCAAGCGTGATCGGGATCGTTCCGTGGGGGGTCATCGCTCTGCACGTCCTCGCTCCGGGAGCGACAAGCGGCTACGACCAGCCCGGCGGGATCCGGCTGCTCACCATCACCCTTCTTCTGCTGTTCTTCGGTTTCGGGGTCAACCAGTGGCTCGGGTTCCGCGGCGTTCCCGCGGGACGCACCTACCCCACCGAGGAGCGTGCGTATCTGGTGCTCGGCCTCGTGACACGAGCAGCCTTCGCCTGGCAGGTCGTGGCGGTCATCCTCCTGGCCGCGGGCCCACCACAGTAGGCGGCCGCACCGGTGGCCGCGTCAGGCGTCCCGTGCCGTTGAGGCGTCGAGATGCTCGGGCGCCGGCGTGCGGCCGGACCGACGGCCCTGCGCGTGGTCCATCATCGCAACGATGACGGTGTGGGGAACGGTCAGGGCCGAGATGAGCACGAGATAGATACCGAGGAGGCCCATCGGGCCGCCGGATGTCCTCGGTGTGAGCGCGAAGAAGAGGCCCGCCAGGATCAACAGGGCGATGCCCGTGACCGGGGCCGCCTGCCCGCTGAACCGGAGCAGCACGATCCCCCACCGGCCCTCGTCGAGGGGACGGGACAGCGCAGGATCCAACAGCGACAGTCGCACGATGTGACGGAGAGAGTGCCAGAGGGCGAAGTAGAGTCCGACGGCGAGCACGGGCGGCACTGTTGAGAAGAAGAAGGCCAGAAGGGCCACTTCTGCCATGTCGCCGAGCCAGGCCCTCCGGCCGCCCGCGGTGCCACGTCGCTCCCACGCATCGAGCAGGGCGACGGTGATGGCGAGAACGAGCATGCCGACACCGAGTGCGAGCCGGATGCCCGGGGCAAGGGTCCCTGATGGTGAGTCGCCTCCAAAGGCGTGCGTGGTGGCCCCGAGGACGACGGCGTATGTGGCGGGGAACGCGATCAACGGAACGACCATCGGGAGGGCGCCCCGCAGCAGCGGGAATCCAATCGCCCTCGGCCACCCGAGGCGTTCCCCGGTGCGTCGGGCCGAGGCGAAAGCGTCGCCCTGGCCCCAGTGGAACCATGTGAGAGCGATGAAGAAGACGAACGCAACGGTCGGGCTGACGACCCACAGGGCCGCGACGGCGACGCCGAGTACGAGGTAGAGGCCGACGACCGGGGCCACGGTGGCAACGGTCGGGCGTCGGCCGGCGAGCCGGGCCGGCACCAGATGGTCCAGGGCTCCGTGGGGCAGGCCGAAAACCACGAGGCCCAGGGCGAACGGCACATACTGAAGCGCCTCGGGGATGGGCAGCCCGGCCGCGCAGGCCACGGACAGAGCGAGCACGAGGATGTCAACGGGGACGAACAGCTGTCTCCTGGCCCGCCGCCAGACGGCGAGATCCGCGGCTTCGGCGAGATCCGTGGCGTCAGCGGGCTCAGTTGTGTCGGTCATGCCGCCCCCTGTCTGTGACCATTCGCAGCACGACCAGGAAGGCGGACCCGAGGAACCAGCGCTTCGGGAGGGCCAGGATCAGCCGGGCGATGTCGATCGGCCCGCTCCGGTCGGACAGGAATCGCACCAGGCTCTCCGCGGGCACCCGCGCGAACATTCGGGCGAACACCAGTGGGGCCCTCTCCGGGTGGTCCTTGAGGAATCGCAGAAATACCCTGTCGAGGATCGAGGTTCGAGAGGTGTGAATCCGACCGTCGTCCGGGGAATCGCCGAGAAGTCGCAGGGCTGTCTCGTCGCTCGAGCGCTGGATGCGCAGGAAGGTGTAGCCGGTACTCGGGCGCGTTGCACCGCCGAGGGTTCCGATCACCGATACCCGGGGCATCGGTCGCTGGGTGAAGACGTGATCGGTCATCGGGATGTACCCGCGCTCGTCACCGAGGATCTCGTAGTCGCCGCGCTCGAGGCCGAAGCGGCTCTCGACGTAAGCCTCGAGCTCAGCGCGGTGCTCGGCCTCGGTCACGGGCACGTCGGCAAGATAGACATTCTCGACAAGGGCTTCATTCGGCGAAACGGGAAGGACATAGCCGAAACGCAGTCCCCGGGTTTGGTCGACATCGAAGTCCATCAGCAGGCACTCGTCGGCGTGGAAGACGGGCCGCGAGCTCACCAAATGCCAGCCCACGAACTTCTGCGGCACCCAGGTGGAACGTCGTGCGATGTCGTCGCGCTCCCCTCGGGTCGGCTGAAGCCCGCGGCTGTCGACGAGTTGCGCGCCGCGCAACCGGAACCGGGTCGTGGCGACCTCGAGACCATCCGCGATCTCGCTGTAGCCCACCACGTCCTCGCCCGTCAGGAACCGGACATTGGGGTACTCCGCCAGGCGACCAAGCACGTAACGGTAGAAATCGTTTGCGGCGAGCGAGACGTAGGGAGTGCTGAGAGTCGACGAGCGGACCTGGTCCGTAGCCGTCGACACCCGCCACGTGGTCCAGCGCGCCCGAGCCAGGTGCGTGAACCGGGTCGGCTCGACATCCCAGAAACTCCAGGTGCGGTCGTCGTGGTACTCGGTGCGCGAATCGACCAACAGGATCGGGCCGGTGGCCCCGTGCTCCAGAAGGGCCAGGCAGAGGGAGAGCCCCGAGCATCCCGCACCAAGGATGACCACATCGTAGACGCCGGTATCGGGGACGTCGATGACAAGCGAGTCCGGGACCTGGACGGCGACACCACGGCCCAGCGGACTCGGCTCCTGAGGACCGGGCAGCGTGGTGCCCTCCTCACTCCACGGCAGAGCGCCACCGCTGTCGCGCGTTTCGTGGCGACCGAACGGAAGAATGCTGGGAGTCACGGTGTCCTTCGTGGGACGTCAGGCGGAGGCGGAGGCGGATGAGCCGGAGTGATCCTGTTACAAGTAATTTAGATTCTAAGTAGATGAACGTGTAAGTAGATGAACATCTAAGCAAAATTGGGAAGAACCGGCCGGTCTGGTTTCCGTGCGGGACCGGGCAGGAGAGGATGTACGCATGGCAGCCTCAGGTACCCCGTCAGCCCCCGTAGCCCCGCTCACCGGATGGGTGCGAGCCCCGTTCACCGGAGCGGGCCGGACCTACGACTGTTACGAGAAGGGTTCAGGGCCCGGGGTGGTGCTGATCCCGGAGATCCCCGGGATCACACCGCAGGTTCTCGGCCTTGCCGAGCACCTCGTCGCGGCGGGCTTCACCGTGGTCGTGCCCTCGCCGTTCGGCGATCCGGGGCGGGCCGCTTCGGGCGGGTACATCCTGGGGACGGTGCTTCGGCTGTGCGTCTCGTCGGAGTTCCGGGCGTTCGCCACGAATGCACATCGCCCCATCACGGATTATCTGAGGGCAGTCGCATCCGACCTCGCCTCCCGCACCCCCGGCAAAGGCGTGGGCATGATCGGCCAGTGCTTCACGGGCGGCTTCGCCCTGGGCGCCGCGATTGACGATTCGGTCGCGGCCTCTGTGCTGAGCCAACCCGCCGTGCCGTTTCCGCTGGGCCGCGCCCGCCGACTCGACCCGGGAGTCTCCCCGGAAGACTTCGACCGCATCGCGGCCCGCGCGAGCGCAGGCGAGGTGTGCGCACTGGGGTTGCGCTTCAGCGAAGACGGCTCCGTGCCACGAGCCCGGTTCGACACCATCAAGGCGCGCCTGGGCGAGGCCTTCGAGATCATCCAACTGGACTCGTCGCCGGGCAATCCCGATGGGTACCCGAAGTCGGCACACTCTGTGCTGACCAATGAGGTGCGCGAGAATCCGGCGAACTCCGCATCGGCCGCCCGCGACCGGGTTGTGGCGTTCCTGAAGGAGCGGATCGGCTGAGCGAGGTCACGTTCCTGGCCCGGTTGCCCGGCCCCGTTTGCAACCCGAGCGGATTGCTCAGCGAAACGCGCGATGCCAGGGAATCGCGCGAGCAGCAATGGCTCCGCCCTCGGGCCCCCGCCTACAGGCTCTCGGCGAGGCCCGCCGCGAGCGGGGTCGTCGGCCGGCCGATCAGGCGGGCCAGGTCGCCGCTCGTCTCGCCGAGCAGCCCGTCGCGGATGTTGGCGTCGAGACCCACGACGAAGCCGACCGTGCCCGCGTCGAGGCCGAACGACGCGAGCAGCTCCGCGTGTGCTGCGGGTGTCAGGTTGCGGAATACCACCGATGAGCCGATGAGGGTTCCGATCGTGGCGGCGAGTTCGGCGAAGTCCCAGGCGTGGTCGCCCGAGAGTTCGAGGGTCTGGCCCGCGAGCGAGTCGTCGAGGATGGCCGCGGCCGCGGCATCCGCGTAATCGGCCCGGCTCGCACTCGCGACCCGGCCGGCGCCGACGCTCGCGACGATCTCACCGGCCTGACGCGCCTTCTCGATCTCCCCGGCGTAGTTCTCGGTGTACCAGCCGTTGCGGAGGATGGTGAAGGGCACCTCGGAGGCGATAAGGAACTCCTCGGTGGCCTTGTGCTCCGGCGCCAGTATGAGCGCGGAGGTCGTGGCCTTCGGTGCGCTCGTGTAGACGATGCGGCCGACGCCGGCTGCCTGCGCTGCCGCGATGACGGCAGTGTGCTGTGGCACGCGCTGGCCGACCTCGCTGCCGGAGACGAGCATCAGCACGTCGCCCGGTTCGACGACGGACGTCACGGTCTCGGGGTTGCTGTAGTCGAGCACCGCGGTGCGCACGCCGAGCGCGGCGAGAGCGGAAAGCTTGTCGACGTTGCGGGCCGTCGCGACGATGCTGTCCGGGGCCGCGCCGCGGGCGAGGAGGGATTCGACGATGAGGCGGCCGAGGTGACCAGAGGTGGCGGTGACGAGGTATGACATGTGTTGTCCTTTCGGTGGCGTGTCAGAGTCAACCACGGCACGGCCGAGTACCTTCCCGCACGCGGGTACCCACCTTTAGGTAAGCTACCCACATGAAGGTTAGTTTTGACGTCTCGCGGGTGCGTCCCGGTGCCGTCTCCGGTGTCTACCCGGCCAAGTGCGCGACGCGCACCGTGCTCGACCACGTCACGAGCAAGTGGGGCGTGCTGATCCTGCTCGCCCTGCAGCAGGACTCGCTCCGCTGGGGCGAGTTGCGACGCTCCATCGAGGGCATCAGCGAGAAGATGCTCGCGTCGACGCTGCGCACCCTCGAGTCAGACGGGTTCGTGAACCGCGAGGCGCAGGCGACGATCCCGCCGCGCGTCGACTACGAGCTGACCACCAGGGGCCACGAGCTGGCCGACCGCCTGGTCCCCCTGATGGACTGGATCGCCGACAACGCCGACGAGATCACTGGCACGCCCGCTCTGCCCGTCGCGCAAGCGGGTGAATCGTCGTTCTGAGCCCGTCAGAACGACGATTCACCCGCTTCCGCGGGCGCTCGTGGTCAGGTGGCGGTACTGACGGTCGAGGGCTCGGGTGCGGGAACGCACCTGCTTCATCTGCTCTTCATCCGCGCGGCACTGGCGCTCCCGCTCGAAGTCGTCCTTGCAGCCCGTCCCGTAGGCGAGGGCGATCGCCCGCAACGCCCGGCCAGACCGTTCCTCAGCGATGAGCGCGGCCAGGCGTTCCGATTCGGCCGTGAGGGATGTCCGCTCTGCGACGAGACGTTCGAGTCGGGGGTCCATATGCGCGCCTTTGCTCACGGGGATGTCGGCAGCCTTTCGTGCTGGCAACCTCAGATGATTATAGAGAGTGGGTTCTCGATGCAGGCCACGAACTGCGCCATCCATTCCGCAGCCACAGCACCGTCGACCACCCGGTGGTCAGCCGACAGGGTCACCGTCATGACGGTGCCGACCGACAACTGTCCACCGTCGACGACCGGCCGTTGTTTCGCGGCGCCGACGGCGAGGATGCCGGACTGCGGCGGGTTCAGGATGGCCGAGAACTGGTCGACCCCGAACATGCCGAGATTCGAGATGGCGAAGCTGCCGCCCTCGAGTTCCTGTTGCCGCAGCTTCCCCTGGCGCGCCCGAGCGGCGAGGTCGGCGACCCGCTCACTGATGTTCGTCAGCGTGAGGCCCTCGACGCCACGCAGGACCGGGGTCAGCAGCCCCGTCTCGGTGGACACCGCCACCGAGAGATCGACGTGCTCGAATCGCCGCGTGGCGGTCTCGGTCCAGATCACGTTCGCCGCGGGCACCCGGACGAGCGCCACCGCGACGGCCTTGACCACGAAGTCGTTGACCGAGATCTTCCGCGGCGACGTCGCGTTGATCTCGCTGCGGAGGGCGAGCAGGCGCTCGACACGGCAGTCCGCCGTGATGTAGAAGTGCGGCACCGTCGACTTGCTCTCGGTCAGGCGGCGCGCGATCGCCCGTCGCATCCCGGTGTGGGGAACGTCGGTGAACCCGGAGGCGTCGACCACGGATGTGCCGGTGGAACCGACCGTGGGTACCGCCGGAATGGACATCGCAGGGGCCGCCACCGGTGTAACGGGCTCCGGCGATGACGCGACCGCAGCCGCGGGCGCGGGCTTGAGGGTGTCGAGGTCCCGGCGCACGATCCGCCCGTTCGGGCCACTGCCGACGACGCGGGACAGGTCGAGCGCGCGTTCCCTGGCGATGCGGCGCACGAGCGGACTGGCGAATTGACGCCGGCCGTTGGCCGCGGCGAGCGGTGCCTGCCCGTCCGGGGCTGATTCGACCGGACCTGCCCCGGCCGGCGTCGCCGCCGCCGGGGTTGCCGTCTCCGGGGTTGCCGAATCCGGGGTTGCCGACCCTGCCTGCTGCGGAGTGTCACCGGCGAGGAAGGCATCGATGTCCGACTCCGCTTCGCCGACGGCGGCGATCACGCCGATCGGCACACCCACTTCGACGGGCACGCCCTCCGGGACGATGACGCGCGCGAGCACCCCCTCCGTTTCGGCGCGGTACTCGACGACCGCCTTCTCCGTCTCGATCTCGGCGAGCGGCTGGCCGATCGCCACGGTGTCGCCCACCTTCACGAGCCAGGTCTGGATGGCGGCTTCTGCGGCGTTGGCGAGCACCTCCGGCATGCGCACGAGCGTGGCCATCAGCGGGTTCCCAGACCGAGCTTGATGATCTCGAGGCCCGCGACGACGTCCTCGGTGCGCGCGATGGCCGCGCGCTCGAGAACGCGGGAGATGCTCGGGCTCGCCTCGCCACCGGTCACTCGTTCGATCGGCTGGTCAAGGTAGTCGAAGAACCGGCGCTGGATCTCGTCGGACAGCCAGGCGCCGTAGGACGTGCCGCGGGCCCCCTGCTCGACGATGAGAACGCTGTTGGTCTTGCGGATGCTCGTGCCGATGGTGTCCCAGTCGATCGAGGCCCGGTCTAGCCAGCGCAGATCGATGACGTCCGCGCTCATGCCGGTCTGCTCGACGGCCTCGAGAGAGTGCTTGACCATGGACAGGTAGCTGATCACGGTGACGTCGGTGCCTTCGCGGCGCAGGGCCGCCTTCCCCAGCGGGATGAAGTAGTCGAGGTCGCCCGCGGGCACCTCGCCGCTTTCGGCATAGAGGTCGACGTGCTCGATCACGAGCACCGGGTCCTGCAGGGCCAGCGCGGTATTCATCAGGCCGATGTAGTCGGCCGCCGATGACGGGGCCACGATGCGCCAGCCGGGGCTCGTCGCGAAGATGCCCGCGGGGTCCATCAGGTGCTGCGAGCCGTAGCCGCTTCCCATCGCGACCTTCGTGCGCAGCACGAGGGGCACCGGGTTCTCGCCACCGAACATGTGCCGCGCCTTGCCGATCTGGTTGAAGACCTGGTCGGCGGCCACCCACATGAAGTCCGGGTACATGAACTCGACGACCGGGCGGTAGCGCCCGTCGAGCGCCATCCCGCCGCCGAGGCCGGCGAAGGCGTTCTCGCTGATCGGCGTGCCGAGCACCCGGCCCGGAAACTTCTTCGCGAGTCCCTTGGTCGCGCCGTTGGTGCCGCCGTTGAGGCGGTGCACGTCTTCGCCGAGCACGACGATTCGGGCGTCCTCCGCCATGCGGCGGTCCATCACGGCGGCGACGGCGTCGACGAACTTCTTCGTCTCGAGCTCGCCCCGGTAGTCGGTCGGCTCGAGTGTGCGCAGGGCGGTGAGTTCGCTCGCGTCGCCGCGCACCCCGACGTTGACGAAGTCCACGTCGGGCCAGAGTTCCGGCCGGATCCGGCGCTTGCCTGCCGACTCCGGGTCGGCCTCGAGAAGTTCGGCCACGGCAGCCCGCATCGCGGACTGGGCCTGCTCGCGCACCGCGGCGATGCCGGCCGTGTCGATCTGGCCGAGCGCGATCATCTCGCGGGCGACCCGGTCCAGAGGGTCGCGGGCGCGCCAGGCGGCCTCTTCGTCCTTGGTGCGGTAGCCGAAGGCGCTGCCCGGGTACGGTCCGTTCTGGTGGAAGAAGCGGTAGACCTCGACCTCGACGACGGCGGGTCCCTGGCCGGACCGCATCACCTGTTCGGCCTCCTTCGTCGCCAGGTGCACGGCAAGCGGGTCCATGCCGTCGACCCGCCAGCTCGGAATGCCGAACCCGAGCGCCCGGGCCGAGAGCCGCGGTTCGCCGGTCGACTCGGCCACCGTGGTCGACACGGCGTAGAGGTTGTTCTCGATGAAGAAGGCGAGTGGCAGCTTCCACGCCGACGCGAGGTTCATGGTTTCGAGTACCGAGCCGATGTTGGTCGCGCCGTCCCCGAAGTAGCTCACCGTGACATCCGTCGTGCCCGCGTGCTTCTGGGCCCAGGCGTTGCCGGCGGCGAGCGGAACTCCGCCGCCGACGATCGCGTTGGTGCCGAGCGCGCCGGCCTCGAACCACTGCAGGTGCATCGAGCCGCCGCGGCCCCGGCAGTAGCCCTGGGCGAGCCCGAGGATCTCGGCGAGGGTGCGCTGCAGCACGGTCTGGATGTCCGCGGTCACGAGCGCCGCGGGGTCGAGGGCGCCACCGGAGACGTGGTTGATCGCCTTGGCAAGGAACTGGTGATGCCCGCGGTGCGAGCCGTTGATCGCATCCGTCGACCCGAGGCCGACGATCGAGCCGACCGCCCCGCCCTCCTGGCCGATGCTGGAGTGCGCGGGCCCGTGCACGAGGCCCTCGCCGGCGAGTTCGAGCACCGTTTCTTCGAAGGCACGGATGAGGTGCAGCTGGCCGAGCATGGTGGCCAGGAGTGCCGGGTCCGCACTCGCCCAGTCCTGCGCCGTGGTGCTGAGCTCGACCCACGGGGCCAGGGGATCCAAACGTCGTCGTTCAGGCATGTGCCGGTCTCCATTGGTCGTGTCGATCACGGGGATCGACTACATGTGAGCAACACTGTATCGTCGATTGAATCCAATGCCAAGGATTAGCTGCAACATCTCCGATCAGGACACGCGCAATTCGGGTCTTTGGATACAATGAGAGAAATCGACGTCGAACGAAGGAGTTCTCGATGGTCAACGGCATCCCGGGTCTGCGCGGCACGGAACACATCGGTTTCACGGTCCCCGACCTCGACGAGGCCGAACGATTCCTGGTCGACGTGATCGGCTGCGAGCTCGTCTACTCGCTCGGCCCGTTCGCCCACGCCGAAGGCGACTGGATGCTCGAGCACCTCGGCGTGCACCCGCGCACGGTGATGCGCGAGCTCCGCTTCTTCCGGTGCGGTCACGGGCCGAATTTCGAGGTCTTCCAGTACGAACCAGCGGATGAAGTGACTCCCGAACCGAGGAACAGTGACATCGGCGGGCATCACCTGGCCTTCTACGTCGACGACTTCGACGCCGCCCTCGAGCACCTGCGGGTTCACGGCGTGGAGATCATGGGCGAACCGACGTCGAGTTCCAGCTGGAGTACCGGCCAGCGCTGGGTCTACTTCCGCAGCCCCTGGGGCATGCAGTTCGAGCTCGTGAGCTACCCGGACGGCAAGGCCTACGAGAAGGATGCTGCCACTAAACTGTGGCATCCGGCCCACCCGGCCGAATGACCGCCACCACCGACCGGACGGACCCCATGGCCAGCGCCCCCAGCCGCGACGGCAGCGCCGGCAGCCGGATCGCCACGCGCTTGCGGGACGAGATCCTGTCCGGCGCGTACGCCCCCGGCACCCGGATCCGCCAGGAAGATGTCGCCGAACAGTTCGGCGCGAGCCGGCTCCCCGTTCGCGAGGCGCTGCGCATCCTGGAGTCCGACGGCCTCGTCACCCTCGTCGCGAACACCGGTGCGTGGGTCTCGCACCTGAGCCTCGCGGAGTGCGAGGAGATGTACCAGATCCGCGAGCGCATCGAGCCGCTGCTGCTGCGCTACAGCCTGCCCCAGCTGTCGCCGGAGACGCTCGGCCGCCTGCAGGAGCTCGCCGACGAGATGCAGGCCGGCACGGACGTCGAGACCTTCCTGCGCCTGGACCGCGAGTTCCACCTGCTCTCATACTCCGGTGCCGTCACGTCGATCCTCGGCGAGACGGTACATCGGTTGTGGAACTCGACCCAGCACTACCGCCGCGCATTCACCACGCTGATCGGCCCGGACGCTGGTCGCGCCGTGCACTACGAGCATCAGTTGCTGATCGGGGCGCTGCGGCGCGGCGACAGCGAGGAAGCCGAGCGGATGCTGGGCGGGCACATCCGCCGCACCCGGCTCGAACTGTCCAAGCATCCGGCACTCTTCGCTCAGTAGGCGGCCGCCAGGGACGGGGCGTCACGAGCCGGCGTGCACGAGCACCTTGACCTGGTCGCCGGTCGGTGACAGCAGCGTGTCGAAGCCCTGGGCCACGACATCCTCCAGCGCGATCTGGGCCGTCACGACCTTCTCCACCGGGTACCGGCCCCTGTCGATCAGGTCGATGATGCGCGGCCAGTCGGTGACCGGGAAGCACCAGGTGCCCGAGATCGTGATGTCGTGCTCGGAGATGACCATGGGGTCGATCGCCGCCGCCTTCGTGTGCAGCCCGGTCTGGGAGATCCTCCCAGCAGAACGCACCGAGGCGATCGCCGCCTGCAGTGCCCGCTCGTTCCCCGAGCATTCGATCACCGCGTCGACACCGATGCCGTCTGTGCGGTCGCGGAGCCAGCCCGGCACGTCGACGGCGGTCGGGTCGAGCACCACCCCGACGTCGAAGCTGCGCACGAGCGCCGCGCGCACCGGATTGACCTCCGAAACGAAGACGTTCGCCCCGAGCGAGGCCGCATAGAGCGACGCGAGCGCCCCGATCGGCCCGGCCCCGGTGATGAGCACGTTGTCGCCGGGGCGCACCCGGGCGGTGTCCACACCGTAGGCCGCGACGGCGCCGGGTTCGACAACGGCGCCCTGCAGGTCGGAGACGCCGTCGGGGAGCGCCGTGACGTTCACGGCAGGCACGATGGCGAGGTCGGCGATACCGCCCCACTGGTAGCTGAGCCCGACCGCGGCCATCGTGCGGCAGAGGTGGTTCAGTCCCCTGCGGCAGAAGTAGCAGTGCCCGCAGGACAGCAGCGGCATCACCGACACCCGCTCGCCCGGCCGCACCGCGGTCACCCCCTCGCCGACCTCGACCACTTCGGCCGAGAACTCGTGGCCGAGGATCTGCGAGCCGCACGCCCCGGTGAGCGGATGCGGCTCCCGCGGAATCACGATCGGGCCCTGGGCGTATTCGTGCAGGTCGGTGCCGCAGATACCGCACCACAGCGGCCTGACCAGCACCTCGCCGGCGCGGGGTGTCCCCGGAGCCGTGATCTCCTCGACGCGGATGTCGCCGGCTCCGTGGAAAACGGCGGCCCTCACGGCCGGGGGTCCAACAGCTCAGCGCGGACGAACTCGAGTTCGCGGGTCACGTAATCGGTGATGTCGCCGGTCTTGAGGTGCGCCGGGAGCACGTCCCAGGTGTACGTCTCGATTTCCAGGTGGTCGGAGAGCGGTGTCTCGCGATGCATCTGCAGCGCCTGCTGCACCGCGAACCGCGTCGTGACGAACGGGCCGAGTTCCTCGAGGAAGACCGGAACGTGGAAGTGGGTGCGGATCTCGGTGGGGACGGGGTTCGCCTCGTACGCGTCGAGCGCGTCGCCGAGGGTGAGGAACTTCGTGACCGCACCATCCTGGCGCATCGTCGTCTGGCTCAGGTAGATCGTGTCGGTGAAGACGCGCAGCTGGGGAATGAGGCCCGGGGTGAGGTCCCGAACCCAGAGGGCTGCGGCCTCCTGGAGCTTGAAGATCGGGATCCCGGCGTCGACCAGGCTGCGGAGCCATGCGGGGATGTCCTCGAAGCCGACGGACTGGTGGCCGATGTCGAAGACGATGCCGAGGTAGCGGCGCATCGCGCCCTCGGCCTCGGAGAGCGGCAGTCCGGAGAGCCGCGCGAGCTCGGAGATGCCCTGAGGCGAGTAGACGCGTTCGGTGAAGTACGCGACGGTCTCCGCCGTGGTCTCGAGGAAGCAGGCGGGTTCCGGCTCGAGGGCGAGCTTGACCCGGCGTCCCGTGCGCGCCTCGAGGTCGACGAGATGGGCGATGACCCGGAACAGGTTGGTGGTGAACCGGGCGACGTAGTCGTCGTCCGTGACGTTGGGGGCGAACGCGAGCGGGGCCGTCTGGATGCTGGGGCTCACGTCCGCCGGAGCGATCTCCGCGAGGATGTCGGCGACCGAGTTCGTGTACGCGACCCGGTCGTCGGTCGACCAGTCGGGTTCGTAGACCCGCTCCATCACCAGATCGCCCTTGAACGGCCCGTACGGGAACGCGTTCACGGTATAGACGTACAGGTCGTTGGCGTCGAGGAACGCCCTGAGCTCGGCCCGTTCCGCGGGACTCGCGGCGAGGGTCTTCGCCGAGTCGGCCGAGATGCGCAACGAGACGCCGAAGCGCTGATCGGGCGAGACCCGAGCCTTCACGGCGGGGACGAAGGTGTGCAGGCTCTCCTTCATCTCCGCCCAGGTGTCGCCGGCGTGCACGAGGGTGGAATATGACAGGTGGCCGAGGCCGCGTCCGAGATCCATGGAGGTCTGGTCCTTTTCCGCCGGTCATCCGGCTCACATCGTCGTGATATCAAGGAAAGGTGCCGTCGTCGAAGACGAGAGTGAACACCTGTTAAGTATTTCTTAACACACAGGCTACGACGGCTCCCTCGCCGCTGTCAACCGCACTCCTGACGAGTGCTTCCAGCCCGGATCGGCTACGCGTGGGCGCCGTGCACGAACCAGATTCCCTGGACGTCGACGCTTCCGGTGTTCTTCAGGCTGTGCGGGATCGAGGAATCGAAGCCGAGCGACTCACCCTCGTGCAGCGTGAATGCCTCGTCACCGATCGTCACTTCGAGCTCACCCGAGATGACGTAGCCGTATTCGTAACCGGCGTGGGAGACGGTATCGCCCTCGTCCGTCGACGTGGCTCCCGGCGCGTAGACGATCTTCATGAAGTTGACGTCGCGCTCCGGCGTGGCGGCCAGGCGTTCCCAGTTGACTCCTGCGGCCATGTTGAGTCGAGACCGATGGGAGGGATGCACCACGGAGACCCGGTTCGCGTACTCGGACGGATGCCACGCCTCCGAGGGATTCGTCACGTCGCCCCGACTCAGGACCTCTCCGTGATGGACGGCCGAAACCGGAGAGCCGAGGGCCGGTTTACTCTCGAACAGGTCGTCGACGGATACGTTCAGCAATTGGGCGAAGGCATACAGGGTCGCGACGGACGGCTGGGACTTGCCGTTCTCGATCTGGGAGACGAAGGAGGGCGAAACATCGACCTGTCTCGCCAGCTCGCGCAACGTCAGGCCGGCCTTGAGCCTGATGTCTTTCAGCCGAGACCCTAAGTTGTCCATCATGTTCCTCTGTCACACATCAGCATGACGACGACGAGGACCTGCCTCGCATCATCATTGAAGCCCGGCTATACACCCCACACTCCGGAAAAAAGGTGAGTACGGTCAAATATACACAGAATGAGCCCCGAACACCCCGTCATTAGGGCCAAATCGGCGGTTCCGGCCGTGCCGGTGCGGCTTGCCGGAAATTCCAATGTTAAGTAACATTGAACACCTCAGGACGACGACAAGGAAGTCCCCGTCCATCAGGAAAGGATCGACTTGTGACATCCCCCTCAACAGTCCCCCGCCAGCGCGCGCTCATCGTGGGCGCAACGGGCATCACGGGCCAAACCGTCGCGAAGCAGTTGGTCGACGCGGGCTGGGACGTGACCGGTCTCTCGAGGCGCGGTCATTCCGAGACCGCCGGCGTGACTTCCGTGACGGCAGACCTCCTCGACCCCGAGTCCCTCGCCGCCGCCCTCACCGGCACCCGCCCGGAACTCGTCGTGATCACGGCGTGGGTGAAGCGGGACACCGAGACCGAGAACATCGAGGTCAACAGTGCCCTCGTGCGCAACGTGCTCGCGGCTCTCGAAGGCGAGAAGTCGGTCAGGCACGTGGCCCTGATGACCGGGCTCAAGCACTACCTCGGTCCGTTCGACAACTATGCGACCGGCGTCACCGCGGAGACCCCGTTCCACGAGGACGAGCCACGACTGCCGCAGCCGAACTTCTACTACGCGCAGGAGGACGAGCTGTTCGGGTCCGCCGCTCGGAACGGCTTCACCTGGAGCGTGCACCGCGCCCACACGGTCTTCGGATTCGCGACGGACAACGCGATGAACATGGTGCTCACCCTCTCCGTTTACGCCACGATCTGCAAGGAACTCGGGCTCACCTTCACCTTCCCCGGGTCGGCCACCCAGTGGAACGGCGTCACCGACGTCACAGACGTCGACCTGCTCGCCGAGCAGATCATCTGGGCCGGCACGCACCCGGAGGGCGCCAACGAGGCCTTCAACATCGCCAACGGCGACGTCTTCCGCTGGCGCTGGCTGTGGCCGAGGGTGGCCGCGATCTTCGACGTGCCCTGGGCCGGTTTCGAGGGTGAACCCCGTCCGCTGACGGTGCAGATGGCCGGCAAGGACGAGATCTGGAGTGCCATCGCCGAACGGGAAGGACTCGTCGAGACCGATGTCACCCGCCTGGCGTCCTGGTGGCACACCGACAGCGACCTCGGCCGGAACATCGAGTGCTTCACCGACATGAACAAGAGTCGCCAGGCCGGTTTCCTCGGCTTCCGGTCGACGCCGGACAGCTTCCTCGACAAGGTCGAGCGCTACCGCGCGGCGAAGATCATCCCCTAGGCCGTTTCCCCCGCCGAACGACGGATGTCCCGGACGAGCAGCGCTCGTC
>NZ_JASJVI010000054.1:0-25120 GCF_035019865.1 Cryobacterium sp. 10I5 | reverse complement strand
GGGTTTTTCTGTCCGTCGCCCCTCCCCCCCCCCCCCCCCCCCCCCCCCCCCCCCGCGCCCGGAACCGGCCGCTCGCACCTAATGTCCAGCTTGTCTTCTTAATGTCGGAAATGACGCAGTGGCAGGGTTTGAGGAGAGGGCGGTCGAATGGACAACCGTTCCGACCCGCGGCGCCGCTGGATCGCGGCGGGCGCCGCCGGCCTGGTGTTCCTCGTTGCCGTCGTCGTCGTCACGGTCAACGTCTCGACAGGACTGGCACAGACGGACCGGACCATCCCCCTGCTGTCCCTCCCCGACATCCCCGCACCGGCCGCGCCCACGACGGATGCATCGTCCCCCCTCTCGGCGACCTGGCGCCAGCCGGCCGACCTGCCCGCCGGGGGCACCATCGGCAGCGTCCGGATCCCGGCGACCGCGTCGGGCTTCAGCGCGCGCGATGCCCAGGTCTACCTCCCGCCGGCCGCACTCGTCCCCGACGCCCCCGCCCTGCCGTTCGTGCTGATGATGATGGGTCAGCCGGGCGACCCCGACGCAGGCCCGATCGCAGCCGTGCTCGATGCCTTCGCCGCCGCCCACAACGGCCTCGCCCCGATCGTGCTCGTCGCCGACCAGCTGGGCGACCCGGACGTCGACTCCCTGTGCCTCGATACGGCGGAATACGGCCGGGTCGAGACGTACCTCGAACAGGACGTTGTCGGCTGGGCGCGCGACAACCTGAACATTGAGGCCGGGCGCGACGCGTGGACGGTCGCGGGGTTCTCGAACGGCGGCCAGTGCGCCCTGTCGCTCGCGCTCCGGTACCCGGAGGTCTGGGGCAGTGTGGTCGATGCCTCTGGCACCGTGTACGCCGGACTCGAGACCGAGCCGGAGGTCCTGGCTGACGTGTTCGGGGGTGACCAGGCGGCCTACGACGCCACCAAACCGGCCACGCTGCTGGGGAAGAGCCGGTACCCTGACACCATGGCCGTGTTCACGGTCGGCTCGGAGGACTCGGTGATGGAACCGGGGCTGAAGGATCTGAGCCAAACGGCGAAGGCTGCGGGGGTAGCGGTGACGTACTACGAGGTGCCCGGAGAGGGCCATTCCCTTGAGGCGCTCGACGGCGGACTCACCGAGGCATTCGGCGTGCTCGCGAGCCGACTCGGGCTCGGCCCCCAGTGAACTGGCTCGACCCGCTGCTGAAGCTCGATATCGCCAACCCGCCCGTCACGACCATCGCCTGGGTCCTGTCCCTGGGCGCGGTGATCTTCCTGCTCGCAAGGCGCCCGAGTCCGCGTTGGCTCATCACGGCGACCGTCGGCATCAGTGCAGGCCTCCTCCTGTCCGCGCTGACCTGGTTCCTGACCGTTCGCGTGTTCAACCTGTTCGGGGTGGGCCTCGGGACCGTGACCTATGTCTGGTTCGGTGCGGCTTGTGCCGCCTCAGGGCTCGCACTCGTGAACCTCTGGAAGACGAAACCACTGCGTCGGAGCCTCGCAGCGGCATCCGTCTTGCTGTTCGCAGCGACGGGTGCACTCGGCATCAACGCGAGTTTCGGACTCGACCGGACGCTCGGAGCTCTCCTCGGCATCAACACCCTCCCGCAGATCGCCCTCACACCGCCAGAAACGCCCTCGGCCGGTGGCCTCCGCCCCAATCCCGCGGCCCGGCCGCTCTGGCAGACCTGGACTCCTCCTGCCGATCTCCCGGCGACCGGGAGCACCGGCAGCCAGGTCATTCCCAATACCCTCTCCGGATTCACCTCACGCCCGGCTGGCATCTACCTGCCGCCGGCAGCGCTGGTACCGAATGCCCCTGCCCTGCCGCTCGTGATCCTGCTGATGGGACAGCCAGGCAACCCCGACCCGGAGTACGTCGCCACGAGCCTCGACAAGGAGGCGGCCAGGCACGGCGGGCTCGCCCCGATCGTCGTTGTCGCCGACCAGCTGGGAGACCCGACGATCGATCCACTCTGCCTCGACTCAGCAAAATTCGGCAATGCCGAGACGTTCCTGACCCGGGATGTCGTCAACTGGGCGTCCGCCAACCTCAACGTCATCCAGGACCACCGGTACTGGACGATCGCGGGGTACTCGAACGGCGGCCAGTGCGCCATCTCCCTCGCTGCCAAACACCCGGATATCTGGTCGAACGTGCTCGATATCTCGGGCGAGGCCTTCCCCGGATCCGAAATCACGGCGCAATCGTTGAGCGACGTCTTCAACGGCAATCAGGCTGCCTATGATGCCGAGAAGCCCGTCACTCTGCTTTCCGCTCACCGGCTCCCCGGCGACTTCGCGATTTTCACCGTCGGCTCCCTCGACCCCGGAATCGCGGCCGGACAACGCACCGTTGCCGCGGCGGCCGAGAACGCCGGGATCACAACGATCTATCACGAGATTCCCAACGCGGACCATCTGGTCAGTGCCCTCGCGGGGGGCCTCGACTTCGGTTTCGATGCCCTCTTCCCTCGCCTCGGCCTGGCCGCTCCCCCGCACGCCTGACCGTTCCCGTCCCCGCGAGAGGGGACGCGGGTATGGTCGTCGCATGAGCGAACGGGACGCGGGCAGGGAACAGGTGCCGCGCGTCCACCCGGAGTCTGTCGAGGAGTGGCGGGCCTGGCTCGTCGACAACCACGCGGTGACGACCGCGGTCTGGCTCGTCTTCTGGCGGAAGGCGTCCGGCCGGCCGATCCTCGCCTACGAGGACGCCGTGCTCGAGGCGCTTTCCGTCGGCTGGATCGACAGCAAGCCCGCCCGCCTCGACGAGCACCGGACGATGCTCTATTTCTCACCGCGGAAACGTGGCAGCGCCTGGGCGAGGCCGAACAAGCTGCGCATCGAACTGCTCAGACGCGAGGGGCGGATGCTGCCGGCCGGGGAGGCGGTCGTCGCGGCCGCAGAGGCGGACGGTTCCTGGACCCGGCTCGACGACGTCGAGAACCTCACGGTTCCGACGGACCTCGGGACCGCGCTCGACGGAATCGGGGGTGCGCGCGCGCAGTGGGACGCGTTCCCGCCGTCTGCTCGCCGCGGCATCCTCGAATGGATCGTGCAGGCGAAGACACCGGCGACCCGGCAGAAGCGTGTCGACGAGACCGCCATGCTCGCCGGTCGGGGCGAACGCGCGAACCAGTGGAAGCCGAAGCCCCCGCCCGACCCGGCGCCCGCGCCCGACTGAGCGCGGCCCCAACCGGCTACGCCTCCTGTGCGCGCACGGCGCCGCGGCTGAAGAGGAGCGTGCCGCAGAAGCCGATCGCGAGGGCGACGAGCACGCCGAGGTTCGCGAACGCCCAGTCGCCGGTCCGGCCGCCGAGGCCGAGCGGATCGAGCAGGTACCCCTGCCAGGCGAGCCAGTCCGCGAAGCCGTTGGTGACGAGGCCCCAGCCCACGACGGAGCCGAACACGAGGAGTGCGATCGCGCCGACCCGAACGCTCCCATAGCGCCCACGCGGGTCGAGGAGACCCGCGGCGTCATAGTCGGAGCGGCGGAGCGCGAAGTCGGCGAGGAAGATGCCGCACCAGGCCGCGACGGGCACCCCGAGGGTGATCAGGAAGCCCTGGAACGGCCCGAGGAAGCTTCCGGCGAAGAAGACGACGTAGATCGCCCCGAGCACCATGATCACCCCGTCGATCCCGGCGGCCACGAAGCGCGGCACCCGCAGCCCGGTCGTGAGAAGCGCCAGCCCGGAGGAGTAGATGTCGAGCACGGCGCCGCCGATCAGGCCGAGCACCGCGACGAGGGCGAACGGCACGAGGAACCAGACGGGCAGGATCGTCGTGAGCGCCCCGATCGGGTCGATGGCGATGGCGGCGCTGAGGTCGCTCGAGGAACCGGCGAGCAGGAGCCCGAAGAGGAGCAGCACGGCGGGGGCGAGCGAGGCGCCCCCGGTCGTCCAGCCGACGACGCCGCGGCTGGAGGCCGAGCGGGGCAGGTACCGGGAGTAGTCGGCGGCGGCCTGCACCCAGCCGAGGCCGAAGCCCGTCATCATGAAGACCAGCGCGCCGATCACGTGGGGGGTGTCCCCGGCGGGGATCGCCGTGATGGCTCCGAAATCGATGTGGTCGACCACGAGGAACACGTAGACGACCGTGAGCAGTCCCGTGACGATCGTGATCCACTTCTGCAGCCGCATGATCAGGTCGAAGCCGAAGACGCCGCCCACCACGATCAGGCCGGCCACGACGACGAGGGCCACCACCTGGGTGAGAACCCCGCCGTCCCAGCCGAGCTCAGTGAAGACCGTCGCCGTCGCGAGCACGGCGAGCGAGGCGAGCACCGTCTCCCAGCCGACCGTGAGCAGCCAGGACAGCGCCGACGGCACCCGGTTGCCGTCGACGCCGAACGCCGCCCGGCTCAGGGTCATCGTCGGCGCGTGACCGCGCTTGCCCGCGAGCGCCACGAACCCGCACAACGCGAAGGAGAGCACGATCCCGGAGAGGCCGACGATCGTCGCCTGCCAGAACGAGATGCCGAACCCGAGCAGGAACGAGCCGTAGCTGATGCCGAGCACCGAGACGTTCGCGGCGAACCACGGCCAGAACAACTCGCTCGGGCGGCCGCGGTGCTCGGTGCGGTCGATGGCGTTGATTCCGTTGCGTTCGACCTCGAAGACCGGGCGGATGCCGGGATCCGCCACGGGCAGGCCGGCGTCCGTTTCCGTGTGGTTTCGTTCGTTCGCGGACATCCGCGTCCCCTCTCGTCGGCGGGTCTCGTTCGGGTGTTCAGGTGATCAGGTGATCAGGGGGTGGGGCTCAGTGCACGTATTCGAGCAGGTCGAGGCCGACCGCGCGCATCCCGTCGAGGACCGCGAGTCGCAGGGGCAGGCGCGTGTCGGCGAAGGACATCGACACGGCATAGGCGACGCCGGCCCGCGGGCCGCGGAGCACGCCGGCCTCGCTGCGGATGCCGGGTCCCGTTCCGGTCTTGTTGACGAGGAGCAGCCCGTGGTCACCGCCGCGGTGCGCGAAGGGGTCGAGCCCGAACGCGCTCGCGACGAGGGAGAGGTCGGCGCCGAGGGACAGCCAGCCGATCACGCGTTCGCTCGTCGCGGCATCCACCACCTCGCCGCGGGCGAGGGAGGTGAAGAGGCCCGTGAGTTCCTGGGCGCTCCCGACGGAGAGCTGGGGTGCGTGGTCGGGGCCGCGTTCGTCGCGGACGAGGTCGAGCAGCGCGGTGTGGGAGATGCCGAGCTGTTCGGTGCGGGCCTGGACTGCGGCGAGGCCGACCGCGCGCAGGAGCACGTTCGCCGCGAGGTTGTCGCCGACACCGCCGACGAGGGCGGCGAGGTCAGCGACGGGAAGCGACGGGGCCTGCAGGTGCTGCCAGACGCCGGACCCGCCGACGGAGTCCGCCGGGGTGCGGTCGAGAATGGTGAGCGCGCCGAATTCTGCGTTCGGGAGCCGGGCCGCGACCTCGATCAGGAGGAGGACGGTTCCGATCCCCGCCGTCGGCATCACGACGTGGTCGTCGACGGAGAAGAGGACCTTGCCGGTCGCGAGGTCGGTGGCGCGGGCAGAGACCTGCACACCGTCGACAGCAAGGGTGCCGAGGGCCTGGAAGCCGCGGCCGAAGTTCGGCATCGACTCCGCGACGCCGTGCCGTCCCCGGCTCGGGGCAGCGCGACGCGACCGTCGTTCCGATTCCCGCGCTGGCGTGGACACTCTGTCGGGTCCCTCCGTCGTTTACGGCTCCGTGTTCCTTGAGCACCATAGCCCAGACCCCTGATACCCGCCGACCCCAGTGTGCGTGCCAGAATCGCCCCCGGGCGCCGCCTACCAGATGGTGACGCGTTTGTCCGGGTCGAGCCACAGTTCGTCGCCGGCCGCGACCCCGAAGGCCTCGTAGAACTCGTCGAGGTTCCGCACGATCTGGTTGCAGCGGAACTCGTTCGGAGAGTGCGGGTCGATCGAGATGAGGCGGATCGCTTCCTCGTCGCGCATCTTCAACTGCCAGGCCTGGGCCCAGGACAGGAAGAAGCGCTGCGCACCGGTGAAGCCGTCGATGACCGGCGGCTCCGTGCCCTCGAGGGAGATCAGGTACGCCTTCCAGGCGATCGAGAGGCCGCCGAGGTCGCCGATGTTCTCGCCGATCGTGAGCGCGCCGTTGACACGGTGGTCGGGGATCTGCTTCGGCGCCAGGGCGTTGAACTGCTCGATGAGCGCACCGGTGCGTTCCTCGAAGGCCGCGCGGTCCTCCTCGGTCCACCAGTCGGTCAGGAGTCCGTCGCCGTCGTACTTCGACCCCTGGTCGTCGAAGCCGTGCCCGATCTCGTGCCCGATGACCGCACCGATGGCGCCGTAGTTCGCCGCGGCATCCCGCTCGTCGGAGAAGAACGGGACCTGCAGGATGGCCGCGGGGAAGACGATCTCGTTGAAGCCGGGGTTGTAGTAGGCGTTGATGGTCTGCGGGGTCATGAACCACTCGTCGCGGTCGAGCGGCTTGCCGATCTTGCCGAGCTCACGCTGGAACTCGAACTCGTTCGCGGCGCGCACGTTGCCGATCAGGCTTCCGGCGTCGATGCCGAGGCTCGAGTAGTCGCGCCACTTCGCCGGGTAGCCGATCTTGGGCGTGAACTTCTCGAGCTTGTCCTGGGCACGCGCCCGGGTCTCCGGGGTCATCCAGTCGAGTTCGGCGATGCTCTGCCGGTACGCCTCGACGAGGTGGCCGACGAGCACGTCCATGCTCGCCTTGGCGCTCGGCTTGAAGTGCCGCTCGACGTAGATGCGGCCGACCGCCTCGCCGAGGGACCCCTCGACGAGCGAGACGCCGCGCTTCCAGCGGTCGCGCAGCTGCGGTGTGCCGGTGAGGGTGCGGCCGTAGAAGTCGAAGCTCGCCTCGACGAAGTCGTCGGAGAGGTAGGACGCGCTCGAGCGGATGATCTGCCAGCGCAGCCAGTCCTTCCACCCGACGATCCCGTCCTCGGTCAGCATCTCGGCCAGGCCGGTCACGAAGCTCGGCTGGCGGACGACGATCTCGTCGAGGGCTCCCGTGGGGGCGTCGAGGCCCGCGAGCCAGAGGTGCAGGTCCGCTCCGGCGGCGAGCGCCGTGACCTGGCCCCAGGTCTTGAGGTTGTAGGTCTTCTCGCTGTCGCGCGAGCGCACGTTGTCCCAGTGGTGCCCGGCGAGTTCGGTTTCGAGGTCGAAGACGCGCTGCGCCCTGGCCGCCGCGTCGCCCTGTCCGGCGAGGCCGAACGTCCGCTCGAGGAAGGCGCGGTAGGCCTCGCGGACCGCCGCGAACTTCTCCTCGCGATAGTAGGACTCGTCCGGCAGGCCCAGCCCGCCCTGCTCCATGAAGACGAGGTAGCGCTCGGGGTTGCCCGGGTCGTTGTCGACGTAGAGCTGGAAGGCGCCTGCGACGCCGGCGCGCTCGAGGCGGCCGAGGGTGCCGAGCAGGGAGGCGACGGAGTCGATCCGGTCAACGGTCGCGAGGTCGGCCTCGAGCGGGGTGGCGCCGAGCGCATTCACCCGCGCCTCGTCCATGAAGCTCGTGTAGAGATCACCGAACTTGCGGGCCTCCGTGCCAGGTTCGGCGTTCTGCGCCTCGAGGATGATCTCGCGCACGGCCTTCTCGGACTCCTCGGCGAGGAGGTAGAACGATCCCCAGCGCGCCTTGTCCGCGGGGATCTCGGTGCGGCCGATCCATTTCCCGTTCACGTGGCGGAAGAGATCGTCCTGCGGGCGGATGCCCTGGTCGAGTTCGTCGCGGTCGATTCCGGATGCGGTCCCCAGCTCAGTCATGCGTCCATGCTATTCGCTGTGCCCGGGAATTCGAGCCGGGGTGCGGGCCGCGAGCCGCGACCGGGACCGGCGCAGGCGCCGGCGAGCGCCGCTAGAGTCGGGAGCATCGCCATCTTCCGCCAGCAGCCCATCGACCGCGAGATCCTGCGCCTCGCCCTCCCGGCCTTCGGCGCCCTCGTCGCCGAGCCGTTGTTCCTGCTCGCAGACTCTGCGATGGTCGGACACCTCGGCGCCGTCGACCTGGCCGGACTCGGCCTCGCGAGCGCCGTGCTGCAGACCATCGTCGGGCTGATGGTGTTCCTCGCGTACAGCACGACGCCTGCCGTCGCCCGCTGGCTCGGCGCGGGGGACAGAGGCAGGGCGGTGTCCGTCGGGATCGACGGCCTCTGGCTCGCGCTCGGCCTCGGCCTGGTCCTCGCGCTGCTCGGCGCAGCGCTGAGCCCGCAGCTCGTGGGAGCCTTCGGCGCCGAGCCAGCGGTCGCCGCGGCATCCGCCCGGTACCTCACCGTATCGATGCTCGGCCTTCCGGCGATGCTGCTCGTGTTCGCGGCGACGGGGCTGCTCCGCGGCCTGCAGGACACCCGCACGCCGCTCTGGGTCGCCGGGCTCGGCTTCGCGGCCAACATCGTGCTCAACCTGTGGTTCATCTACGGTCTCGGGCTCGGGCTGGTCGGCTCGGCGCTCGGCACGGTCGTCGCGCAGTGGGCGATGGTTGCCGTCTACCTCGTCGTGGTCGTGCGGCACGCCCGGCGTGAGGGCGCACGGCTGCGGCCGCACCGCGGCGGGATGCTGCGCGGAGCGTCGAGCGGCGGCTGGCTGTTCCTGCGCACGGTGAGCCTGCGTGCGGCGATGCTGCTCGCGGTGTTCGTCGCCACGAGCCTCGGCTCGCCCCAGCTCGCGGCGTTCCAGATCGCGATGACCCTGTTCGCGGCGATGGCGTTCGCCCTCGACGCCCTCGCGATCGCCGCCCAGGCCCTCGTCGGGCGCGGCCTCGGTGCCGGCGACCTCCCCGGGGTACGTGCGGTGCTGCGGCGGTGCCTCGAGTGGGGCCTGCTCGGCGGCGCGGCCGTCGGCGCGCTGCTCGTCGTGGCGAGCCCGGTGCTCGGCGGGCTGTTCACGACGGCGACGGAGGTGAGCACGCTCCTCCCCCTGACGCTCGTGGTCCTCGGTCTGTCCGGGCCGCTCTGTGGGATCGTCTTCGTGCTCGACGGCGTGCTGATCGGCGCGGGCGACGCCCGCTACCTGGCCGTGACCGGGCTGGTCAACCTGCTGGTCTTCGTGCCGCTGGCCTGGGCGGTGCTCGCCTGGGCGCCGCCCGGCGCCGTCGGGCTCTGCTGGCTGATGGCGGCGTTCGCCTTCGGCTACCTCGGCGCGCGCGGCGTCACTCTCGGCCTGCGCGCCCGCGCCGCGCGCTGGATGGTCGTCGGCGCCCGCTGAGCCGCCCGCACCGGCGCCGCCGCTCCCGATTCACCCGTCGCGCGCCCTTTGCGCTGTTTCGCGCCAGGCATGCCTGGCGCGAAACGGCGCTTGTGGAGCGCCCGCACGGCGGGGTCCAGGACGGCGGGGTCCAGAATGGCGGCTAGCGGATGCGGCGGTGCACGGACTGCGGCTTCAGGTACGCGTGCAGTCCCTCGCGTCCGAACTCGGCGCCGAGTCCGGAGTCGTGCCGCCCGGCGAACGGCGCGTTGTGGTTCGAGGCGAAAAAGCCGAGTCCGACGGAACCGGTGTCCATCCGGGCGGCCGCGTCGAACGCCGCGTCGGCATCCGCGGAGAACACCGTGCCGCCGAGGCCGAACGCGGTGTTGTTCGCGATGCCGATCGCCTCGTCGAGCGTGTCGTAGCGCAGGATCGACAGCACCGGCCCGAAGATCTCCTCGCGCGCGATCCGCATCCCCGGCGTCACGTCGGCGAACACGGTCGGCGGCACGAAGTAGCCGCGGTCGAAACCGCTCGGCACATCGCCGCCGGTGGTCGCCCTCGCGCCCTCCGCGATGCCGGAGCGGATGTACGCGCGCACCGTGTCGCGCTGGGCCCGGGTCGCAGCGGGCCCGAAGACGGTGTCCGGGTCCATCGGGTCGCCCTGCGGCGCGGACTGGATCGTGGCCGTGACCATGTCGACGAGTTCGTCGTAGCGCCCGGCCGGCGCGAGGATGCGCGTGGAGATGTAGCAGGTCTGCCCGGTGTTGCGCATGCAACTGCGGATCAGCACCTGCTGCATCGCCGTGAGGTCGACGTCCGGCAGCACGAGCGCGGAGGACTTGCCGCCGAGCTCGAGGGTGACCGGCCGCAGCAGCTCGCCGCACGCCGCGGCGATTCTTCGGCCGACCGGGGTCGAGCCGGTGAAGGCGACCTTGTCGACGCCGGGGTGTCGCACGAGGGCGTCGCCGACGGCGCTGTTCCCCGTGATGATGTTCACGACACCGGCCGGGATGCCCGCCGCTGCGACGGCATCGGCGATGAAGCGGATCGAGAGCGGCGTCGGCGACGCCGGCTTGATCACGACGGTGCACCCGGCCATCAGCGCGGGTGCGAGCTTCGCCACGACGAGGTTGATCGGGAAGTTCCACGGCGCGATCAGCGCGCAGACGCCCACCGGGTCCTGCCGCACGACGGTTTCGGCGGAGCCGTCGGGGTACGGGCGCACGTCGGGGGTCTCCAGGTAGCCGGCCAGGCCGGCGAAGTAGCGGAAGATCGCGGCCGCGTTGGAGGCCGCGCGCCCGGTCTCGGCGACCGGGGAGCCGTTCTCCCCCGTGTTGGTGTGCGAGATCGCCGTCGACCGTTTCTCGATCTCCCCGGCCAGGCGTTCCAGGTAGCCTGCGCGCACCGAGGGGGCCAGCCCGCGCCAGCCGTCGGCACCGGCGCCGGCACGCGCGAACGCCCGACGGGCGGCCGCGACGGCGAGGTCGACGTCGGCAATGGACGCCACCGGCACGCTGCCCCACGCCGCCTCGGTCGCCGGGTTGGTCACCGCGGTTCGCCCGGTGCCGCTCGCCGCACGCCAGGCGCCGTCGATGAAGAGATCGTCGACGTGCCGGTACGGCAGGGTGGCCGGGAAACTCGCGGGCTGGACCGGTGTGCCGGCCGCGGCGCCCGCTGCCGGTGCGGTTGCCGTTGCCGCTGCCGGTGCCTCGTCGGTCGTCGGCCCCGTCATCAGAGCACCGCGATCTTCAGCAGTGCCTCTGCCCTGTCGAGTTCGATCGTCGCCATCTCGAGGCCGGCGGCGGTGATGAGTTCCGGCAGGATCTCGGTGCGCAGGCGCCTGCAGTAGAACGACGGCGTCTGGCCGAACCAGCTCGAGGCCAGGGCGATGCCGGCGGGGGTGAAGCGCCAGAGCCGGTCCGCGTCGCGCACGAGCGAGTCCTCGATCGAGTACGACTCCACGCGGGTGTCGTGGCCGTCGATGATGTCCGTGACCCGGGTGATGAAGGCCTCGTCGTAGCCGAGGCCAGGCAGCACCTCCCTCGCGATGAGGCAGCCCTTGAGCTCGTGCTCATAGCGGATCTGCGCCTGGCGCCAGTTGGCGCCGAAGCCCTCCGAGATGATCTTGGTCTCGTCGACCCTGGCCCAGCCGCTGTCGTGCAGCAGGATGGCGACCCGCACGACGAGGGAGTCGGCCTCCGGGTATGCCTCGCAGAGCCGTTCGGCGAACGCGAAGGAGATCGGCACGTGGATGTCGTTGCTGCGCGTGCGCATTTCGGTCTCGACGGCGCGCCAGAGCGGGTCGAGGTCGCCCGGGCCGTCCGCCGCTACGGCGATGGGCGAGGTGTCGATGGACTGGTCGGTCTGCAGGGTCATGGCGTTCTCACTTCAAGGTCGGGGCGCCGGAGCGCGGAGGCTGGGGCTAAGCGGCCGGACTGCCGGCGGGAACGGGGACTGCGGAGGGAGCGAGATCAACGGCGACCGGCGCAGACGCCGCACGCCCGGCATCCGACGCCTCGACGGCCGCAAAGAGTTTCTTGAGCGGAACGGTGGTGTCCGTCGCGACATCCGCCGGCACTGAGAGGCCCTTGTGCAAGGCGTTCTTCACGGCCATGAAATCGAGCGGGCTGTTGATGCAGTCGGCGGCGATGAGCCGGCCGCCCCGGTAGTAGAGCACCGAGAACTTCTCGGAGTCCGGGTCGCCGCGAAGCACCACCCGGTCATGCCCACCGCTCAGCCCGGCGATCTGCAGTTTGAGGTCGGCCTGGTCCGACCAGAACCACGGCACCGTCCGGTGCTCTGCCGGGAGCCCGAGCAGGGTCGCCGCGGCCACCTTGGCCTGCTCGACGGCGTTCTGCACGCTTTCGAGGCGGATGCGGCCGACGCCGAAGTCCCCGATCGACGGGTTCGGCATGTTCGCGCAGTCCCCGGCGGCCACGGTGAGCCCGTCGGAGGCGAGGGCCCTGGCGTCCACCACGATGCCGTTGTCGACCTCGAGACCGAGCTGCACGGCGAGCTCGGTGCGCGGGACGACCCCGACACCGATCAGCACGACGTCCGCCGCCACGATCTCGCCGGAGCCTTCGGCGTCGCCAGCGCCGAGCTCGACCCCGGTGACCCGGTCGTGCTGGCCGACGAACCGGACGACCTGCGCGTTCAGCACCACACGGATGCCGCGGCGCCGGTGCGCCTGCAGGTAGAACTCGCTGGTCTGCTCGGAGACCGCCCTCCCGACGAGTCGGGGAGCGGCCTCGAGCACGGTGACGTTCTTGCCTGCGGCCCTGGCCCCCGCTGCGACCTCGAGGCCGATGAAGCCGCCGCCGACAACTACGACGTTCCGCGCCTCACGCAACTGCTGCTCGAGCACGGTCGCCTCTGTCGCGGTGCGCAGGTAGCTGACACCCTCGAGCTCGGAGCCCTCGAACGGGATGGTGCGCGGCACGGCTCCCGTGGTGAGCGCGAGCCTGGCGAACGCGAAGGTGCGGCCGGACTCTGCCGTCGCGACGCCACCGTCCGCGGTCCGGATGATGCGGAAGATCCGCTCCCGCGGCACCAGGTCGATGGAATGCTCCCGGTAGAAATCGTGGCTGCGGAAGGCCAGGGAATCAGCGGTCGCCTCGCCCTTGAGGAACGCCTTGGAGAGCGGCGGCCGCTGGTACGGTGCGTGCGGTTCCTCTCCGACGAGGGTGATCGGGTCGGTGTCGCCGAGTTCGCGCAGGGTCGAGGCGAGCTGCACCCCGGCCTGGCAGTTGCCAATGATGAGGGTGCCCAGCCGGGGGGACGCGGTCGTGTCGCCCATGTCGGTCACACCTGCGTTTCGGGGGTTTGCACGTGCACGGAGACCTCGTCCGTCAGTTTCAGCTGGCAGGAGAGCCGGGAGTTGTCTTCCCGGTCGACGGCGGTCCCGTCGAGCATGTCGTCCTCGAGGTCGAGTTTCGGCGGGAACAGACCTGCGCTGTCGGCGCAGAGGAAGACGTGGCAGGTGGCGCAGGACAGGCTGCCGCCGCACTCGGCGACGATGCCGGGGACGCCGTTGCGCACCGCGGTCTCCATCACGGAATCGCCCGCGAATCCGGTGACGATGGTCTCTGTGCCGTCGAAGGCGACGTAGCTCACGGTTGGCATTTCTCGGGTCTCCTGGTTCGGTTCTCGGGGGTTACGGATGGGTCAGAGGAACTGTCGGCCGCCGTCGACCACAAGGGTCTGGCCGGTGATGTAGTCGCTGCCCGGTGCGGCGAGGAACAGGGCCGCGCCGACGATGTCCTCCGGTTCGCAGGCCCGCTTGAGCGAGCCCCTGTCGACGCCGTAGCTCTCGGCGCCCGCGATGAGTCCGTAGCTGGCCTCGGTCAGGGTGAAGCCGGGTGCGATCGCGTTGACGGTCACGTTGCGGTCGCCGAGTTCCTTGGCGAGCACCCGGGTCAGGGCGATCACGCCGCCCTTCGAGGCCACGTAGTGGGCCCAGTGCGCCGAACCGCTCATCACGGTTGCGGAGGAGAGGTTGATCACCTTTCCTCCGTCCGGCAGGTACGGCGTGCACGCCCGGGTGACGAGCCACGGCCCCTTGAGGTTGACGGCCATCACCCGGTCCCACTCGTCCGGGTCGAGGTCGGTGAAGGGGGCGCGGGTCACGGTGGCGTAGATCGCGGCGTTGTTGATGACGACGTCGATCACGCCGGCGTGCGGCGTGGGCGCCAGACCGGGGGCGGATGCGCCGGGCCGGGCCTCGGGGGCCCAGCCGGCGGCATCCGCCGCCAGCCGGGTGACCGAGGCGAGGTCGGTGACGTCGACCGGGAGGGCGATGGCGGTGCCGCCGGCCTCCTCGACGAGCGCGACGGTCTCCCGAGCCCCCTCGAGGTTGACGTCTGCGACGACCACCCGGTCGCCCTGGGCCGCGAAGCCCAGGGCGAAGGCACGGCCCAGGCCGCCGGCGGCGCCGGTGATCAGCACCGTCCTCTGCGAGGCCCCGGCCGTGCCGCGCTCAGGCACGGCTGCTCTCGGCGAGGACGGCGTCGAGCTGGGCCGCCGCGGCGGGGGCCAGGGCGAGGTCGTGCTCGTGGGCCAGGCCTGCGACGGCGTCGTCGTGGTCTTCGACGATCGTCACGGTTCCGTTGTTGCCGTCGACCCGCAGCCACTGTCCCGTCTTGATCTGGGCGGAGGCGGTTCCGGTTCCGGTGACCGCCGGCATCCCGTACTCACGGCAGACGATGGCCGCGTGGCTCATCATGCCGCCGATGTCGGTGACGGTCGCGCGGATCTTCCCGAAGATCGGGCCCCACGACGGCGCGGTGACGGGAGCGACGAGGATGTCGCCTTCCTGCACCTCGGAGAGCTGGTCGGAGCTGCTGATGACCCGGGCCGGGCCCTCGGCGACGCCGCTCGAGGCGGCCATGCCGCGGAACTCGCCCTCCGGCGCGTCGGAGTCGCCGAGCCAGTTCTTGATCTGGTCGCTCGTGATGCCCCAGAGCATCAGGGTGAAGGGCTCGGTGATCACGGCGGGCGGGGTGTTGAGCGCCGGCTGCGGGCGCTCCTCGGAGAGTGCGTCGACGATGACCCGGCGACGGGCCACCTCGTCAGGCCAGTAGTCCGGGCCGATCGCGGGGGCGCCGACGGCCCAGCCGGTGACGTAGTCGAAGAGCGTCTCGCGCACCTCATCGCGGCGGAGGTAGAACATGTCGTTCGCCTCCGGCCAGAACCCGGCGTCGGAGAGCATCTTCGAGAGCTGGCGCGCCTTGCGCCAGAAGACGCCCATGGTCCAGTGCTCGATGTAGAAGTTGTGGTTCTCGACGTAGGGGTAGACCTGTCGCGCGAGGCCGAGCTTGCCCTGGAACGCGGCGAGCTGTTCGGGGCTGAGTAGTTCGGAGTACTCCTCGGTGATTCGGTCCCGTTCCGCGATGAGCTCTGCGACGGGGCGGTCGATGCCGACACCGTTCTGCACGCGCACGATGTAGTCGGCGATGTAGCCGAGCGGCAGCTCGAGGTGGTCCAGCCAGTACTTGTCGTGGGCGTAGAAGCCGTTGCCGACCGTGAAGTTGAACCAGGGGTCCTTCGCCTCGGCCCAGGCCGCGAGCCACTCTGCCCCGCGTGCGGAGGAGCCGATCGCGGCGAGGGTCGCCTCCGGGTCCTCGGTGTTGCCGAAGTGACCGTCGACGCCCAGTTCGACGGCGAGCTTGGCGAGCTTCTTGAGCTCGTCATCCGGTCGGAAGAGCTCCATGTCGACGCCCTGCACCATCTTCGCGACGGCCTGGTCCGGGATGCCGGGGAAGACCTCCTTGCAGAAGCTGAAGAAGTCGAGGTAAGCCACGTAACCGAGGTTGAGGAACTCGAAGTGGTACTGCCAGGCCCGGTAGGTGAGCGAGATGAGCTTGTCGAAGTTGCCGAGGAGCGTATCGTTCGGGCCGAGACCCTTGCCGCTCGTGACGTCCTCGAGCGGAACAGCATCCGGCAGAGCTTCGAAGGACAGCGCGCCCAGTTCGTCGATCGTGCCGCGGATCTTGCCCTGCCACTTCTCGAGCAGTCCGTCCCAGTTCTGGAAGTAGTGACCGGCGCGGGCCATGAACTCGGGAACGCGGGCGGCGATCTCGGTCTCGGGAACCCCGACCGGTGACATGAACACGTAGCCGTTGTGGATGCGGAACTCGATGCCGTTGGCCGGCGGGATGAGCAGGTGCCGGGAGTTGTACTGGCCGAGGCAGGAGACGGCGAACTCGAAGCCGATGGTCTCGAAGGGCTTGGTCACCGTGGGCCAGTGCTGGCTGTCGCAGAACCAGAATTTGGCTTCCTCGACCTCACGCCGGTTCTCCTGGAAGACCAGGTTGTAGGCGTAGAGGTCCTTCCAGCCCTCTGCGGCGGCCGCGGGCTGCTGGTCGTACGGGCTGGGGAATGACTTCTCTGTCATGGGGCAACCGTTCTGTGTGGGTAAACGCGGGTGGAGGGGACGAGCGGGGGGGGAGATGAGGCGCAGCGGATGCTGCAGGAGATCAGGCCTTGCCGGCCTGCGTCATGAGCGAGCGGGTGATGCTCTCGATACCGAACCCGGCGGACTGCGTCGGGATCGAACCCGACGCCGTCGACGAGAAGACCGTCTCGGGGCGCGACTGCAGGAGGAGCAGGTTCTCCCCGTCCGGCAGGTCCCGGTCGAGGGCCCATTCGATGTCCTGGGGGCACCGGAAGTGCTTCTCTGCCCGCTTGGCGATCGCGGCGATCGCGGTGATCTCGGTGTCGCTGATGCAGAGCCGCCCCCGGCGCTCTGCCGAGACCTCGCGTTCGACGAGGGACCTGCTCGCGGGGTCCGGCACGAGTTCGGCGTGCTTGTCGCCGATCGAGTGCTTCACGACCATGAGCATGACCTTGTCGACGGTGATGTTGTCCGGCGTCACCTGCCCGGAGACGACGAGCTCGCCGAGTCCGTAGGAGGCCTCCATCACGATCTTGGAGCGGTCGCCGTTGGTCGGGTCCATCGTGATCGCGACGCCGGCGGCCCGGGCGTTCACCATCTTCTGTACCGCGACGGCCATCGAAAGGCCTTCATTCGGGATCTTGTTCTTCAGCCGGTAGATGATGGCCCGGGAGGTGTAGAGCGAGGCCCAGCACGCGCGGATGTGTTCAGTGACGTCTTTCACGCCGAGGAGCCAGAGGTAGGTGTCCTGCTGGCCGGCGAAGCTCGCATCCGGCAGGTCCTCCGCCGTCGCGGAGGACCGCACGGCGACCGGGACAGGGGACTCGAAGCGCGACTGAAGCGCCTCGTACGCCTCGATGGTCGTGGCGTGCAGCTCTGCGGGCACCGGCCGTGAGGTGATCTCGAGGCGCAGCTGCGCAGACACCCGGTCGACGGCGGCCACGTCGTCGGGGTCGAGCTTCGCGAGCATCTCGTGGATGTCCTTCTCGATGCCGGCTTCGCGGATGAACGCGTCGTATGCGGCCGTCGTGATGGCGAAGCCGGGGGGAACCGGCATCCCGGCCGCGGTGAGCGCGACGAGGGAGGCGCACTTGCCGCCGAGCTGCTCGTGCAGCGGGGGAAGCCCGCCGTCGAAGAACTGGATGTATGCGGCGTGGGATGCGGGTGTTGCGGTAGCGGCGGGGGTTGTGGTTTCCATCAGGCGTTGGCCTCCCAGGTGACGGGAACCGACGTCGGTGCCCTGAACGACAGGTTGTCTCCGAAGACGATCGCTTCGGGATCGACGATTCGCAGGCCGGGGACGGCCCGGATGGTCTCTTCGACGACGATCTTGTCCTGCAGCTTGGCGAGCATGTTGCCGAGGCAGTAGTGGATGCCGAAGCCGAAGGAGAGGTGGGTGCGGGCGTTGGCGCGTTCGATGTCGAAGACCTCCGGCTCCTCGAAGACGCTCGGGTCCCGGTTGGCCGCTCCCATCAGCAGCAGGATGTTCGCACCCTTCGGGATAGCGGTGCCGGCGATCTCGGTGTCGACGAGGGCCTTGCGCCGCCAGCCGACGATCGAGGGGCTGTAGCGCAGGGTCTCGTCGATCGCCCCTGCGATGCGCCTGGGGTCTTCGACGAGCTTCTGCCACTCGCCGGGGTGGCTGAGCAGCATCCGGATCGTGTTGGAGATGAGCGTCGTCGTGGTCTCGTGGCCGGCGAAGAGCAGGCTGTAGCAGACCGACGCGATCTCATGGTCGGAGATCTCGCCGCCGGCGAGCTGGGCGCGCACGAGGTCGGTGACGAGGTCGGTGCCCGCCGTTCCGGCACCGATGGCCTCGTGGGCGGCGGAGACCAGGCGCCGGCACTCCGTCCAGTAGTCGACGAGGTTGTGCGCGTGCGGGATCTGCTCCTCGTCGCTCAGGTCGCCCCAGGTCATCGCGGCCCGCGAGTCCGACCACTTCTTGTAGGTCGGGACCATGTCGGGCCCGACGCCGAGCAGGCCGAGGATCGTGATGGTGGGGATGTCGACGGCGACGTCCTTCAGGAAGTCGCCCCGGGCATCCGGATGCGCGAGCATCTGCGCGAGCAGACGGGCGGTGTTCTCCCGGATGGTGGGCTCGAGGGCCTTGTACCGTCGTGGGCTGAACTCCTGCTGCACGATCGTGCGCATCCGGGTGTGTTCGGGGGGAACGCGGGCAGAGAGGCCGGAGTATGCGGTGAAACCGCCGTCCGCCATGATCTTCGTCGCGGCGGCGCCGCGCGGCCGCACGGGGGCCTGGGCGTTCTCACTGCTGAAGACGACCCAGTTGTCGAAGACGGCCTTGATGTCCGCGTACCGGGAGACGACGTAGTAGCCGATGCGCTCGTCGAACATCACCGGTTCCTCCTCGCGGAGTTCGGCGTATGCCGGGAACGGGTCGTTCATGTCGAACGGGGAATAGCCGTGGTGGCCGGCGGTGCTCTCCGCGGCGGCGGCCGCGGCGAGCGCGCGGTGGTCGACCGGGCACTGCCCTGCGACGGGCTGGCCGGGGACCGGCTGCGTGGTGGCGGGCTGTGCCGTCACGGGCTGAGCGTTCACGAGTGCTCCTTCTGTCCACGTCTGCGGGGACTGTCCACTTCTGCGGGGATCTGGCTCCATCTAATGCTCCCGGGGCTGGGAAGCGCAGGGCTTGTCCCACTGGGCGGAAGTGAGGTTGGGTGGGCCCGTTCTGGCCGGTTCAGGTCTGCTGCGGCTTGCGGGCACGCGCGGCCGGTTGCAGTGCGGCTTTCGGCAGGTGCGCGATCCCCGCCTGGATGCGCTCGGCCGTACCGAGCAGGATGGGCAGGTTGCGTTCGAGCTGGTGCGCCCGCGAGGTCGGCAGCACGATCCCGAGGCCGCCGAAGATGCGCCCGTCGGCCTGGAACACCGGGACGGCGAGGGAGCACGATCCGAGCCGCACTTCCTCGGAGGCGACGGCGAAGCCCTGGCCGCGTACCTTGTCGAGTTCCTTGCGGAGCTGCTCCGGGTCGGCCTTCGTGAACGGGGTGCGCTGCACGAGTGCAGCGCCGAGCACGGCGTCACGCACCCAGCCCTCCTCGAAGGCGAGGATCGCCCGGCCGACCGCGGTCGCGTGCATCGGAAGGCGCCCGCCCACGCGGGAGGCCTGCGGGACTCTCCTGCTCCCGTAGACCCGGTCGATGTAGAGCACGTCCGCGCCGTCGCGGATGGCGAAGTGGGCGGTCTCCTGCGTGAGGCCGAACAGGTCCTGCAGGTACGGGCGCACGACGTCGCGCAGCTGCCGCCCGGCATGCTGTCCGAGTTCCCAGAGCCGGAGGCCGATCTGGTACCGGCCACGGGCATCCCGCTGCACGGCGCCCCACTCCTCGAGTTCGCCGAGCAGCCGGTGCACGGTGCTCTGGGGAAGGCCGCTCTCGGCGCAGATCTCGGAGAGGGTCCGTGCGGAGGGACTGGACTCGAAGACGGCGAGGATGCTCAGCACGCGCGAGGTGACCGTCTGCCCCGGTGAGGTGGTTCGTCCTGCCACAGTTCCCCCCCTCTCGCGCTCCGCTGCGCTCCTGACGAGCCCATCGTACGTCGCCGAAGATCGACTAGCGTTGACGGGACCCACCCCCGTTCGAGACCGAGAAGGAACCGTCATGACCGCGCCCTCCGAATCCACGGCCGCGGCCGGTCCCCGGCCGGGTGCGACCGACCGCTCGGGCGCCCTCGCCGCACGGAACGCGGTCTTCGCGGTCTTCTTCATCAGCGGGCTCACGCTTGCGAGCTGGGTCGCCAGGATTCCAGCGGTCCGCGACAGCCTCCGACTCGACACCGCTCTCGTCGGCGTCCTGATCTTCGGCCTCTCCGTCGGCTCGGTGCTCGGCCTCGTCGCGGCCGTGCGCCTGCTCGACCGTTTCGGCGCCCGTCGCGCAATGACGATCAGCATCAGCACCTCCGCGATCGGCCTCGCACTGGTCGGCGTCGGCTCGACTCTGCTGCTCTCGGCCCCGGTCGTGTTCGCCGGGCTGGCCCTCGTCGGGCTCGGGATCGGCTCGCTCGACGTGATGATGAACGTCGAGGGCGCCGCGGTCGAACGCACCATCGGCAGGACCCTGATGCCGCTCATGCACGCGTGCTTCAGCCTCGGCACCGTGGTCGGCGCGCTCGTCGGCGCCGCGGCATCCGCCCTGTCGGTATCGGTCTTCTGGCACCTGCTCGTGATCGCGCTTCTCGCCGTCGCGACGGTGGTCGTCGCCGTTCGCTCGTTGCCCGAGGCCGAGATCACGCCCGCAGCGGGGAAGGCAGACGCCTCCGGCGGCCGCGGCGCCCCGCGTTCGACCTGGCGGACACGCCTGGCGGCATCCCTCTCGGTCTGGACCGACGGCAAGATCCTGCTGATCGGTGCGATCGTGCTCGGCATGACATTCGCGGAAGGCTCGGCGAATGACTGGATCGCCCTCGCCTCCGTCGACGGCCACGGCCTCAGCAACACCGGTGGCGCGATCGTCTTCGGCGTCTTCGTCGCAGCGATGACCGTGGGCCGGGTTCTCGGCGGACCCGTCATCGACCGGTTCGGCCGCGTGCCCGTCCTGCGCGCGTGCGCGGTCGTCGGCGTGGTCGGCCTGCTGCTGTTCATCCTCGCGGCGGGCCCGTGGATGCTCTACGGCGGCGCCGTACTCTGGGGCATCGGCGCCTCCCTCGGCTTCCCGGTCGGGATGTCCGCGGCGGCGGACGACACCGAGAACGCCGCTGCCCGGGTCAGCGCCGTCGCCATGATCGGCTACTTCGCGTTCCTCGTCGGGCCGCCGGTCCTCGGCGTCCTCGGCCAGGCCTGGGGCATCCTCAACGCCCTCTACCTGATCCTCGGGCTGATGGCCCTCGCCGGCCTCGCCGCGCCGGCCGCCCGCGAGCGCCACCGCCGCTGACCACACACTCGGGGCCCGGCTCAGCTACTACTCTGGACAGGTGAGACTTGTTATCGCCCGCTGCTCAGTGGACTACGCCGGACGCCTGAACGCTCACCTGCCTCTGGCCACAAGGCTACTGATGCTCAAGGCCGACGGCTCAGTGCTCGTTCACAGCGACTCCCTGTCCTATAAGCCTTTGAACTGGATGAGCCCGCCGTGCTCCCTCGTCGAGCAGGTCCCCGACGACGAACAGACGGATGCCGGCATCACCCAGGTCTGGACGGTCACCCACGCGAAGACGGAAGACCAACTCGTCGTCAGCATCCATGAGGTCCTGCACGACTCCGCCCACGATCTCGGCATCGACCCCGGCCTGATCAAGGACGGCGTCGAAGCGCGCCTGCAGAAACTGCTTGCCGAGCACATCCACCTTCTCGGAGACGGCCACACGCTCGTCCGCCGCGAGTACATGACGGCGATCGGCCCTGTCGACATCCTGGCCAGGGACGCCGACGGCCACTCGGTCGCGGTCGAGCTCAAGCGTCGCGGCGACATCGACGGGGTCGAGCAGCTCACCCGCTACCTCGAACTGATGAACCGCGACCCGCACCTGGCGCCGGTGGCCGGAGTCTTCGCCGCGCAGGTCATCAAGCCGCAGGCCCGGATGCTCGCGGAGGACCGCGGCATCCGCTGCCTCGTGCTCGACTACGACGCGATGCGCGGCCTCGACGACACGCAATCCCGCCTGTTCTGAGCCGCCCGGGAGGGTCCTGACGGGCGTTTTCTGTCGAGGGAGCGCTCTCATAACGGCAGAGGTAGCAGCCTCGGGGATTCCGGAATACAGTGGGAAATTAACTATTTCGTGGGAAATCGGGCCGGTGGCCTCTAGGATTAGCGAGTGAATTCGACTTTGACTCGCACCTGGAGTGCCATACTTTTTGACCTCGACGGAACCATCACCGATTCCGCCCCGGCCATCACCAACTCCCTCGCCCGGACCTTCGCCCTTCTCGGTCGCCCGGTTCCGAGCGACACCGAGTTGCTCGCCTATGTCGGACCGCCGCTGTTCGCCGCCTTCCGTGAGTACGCCGGAATGACGGCAGAGGAGGCCACCGAGGCCGTCGCGGTCTACCGCGCCGACTATCACGGCGAAGCCATGCTCGACACCGCCGTCTACCCGGGCGTCGCCGGCCTGCTCCAGCGCGTCCACGAGGCCGGCATCCCCCTTGCCCTCGCCACGAGCAAGCCGGAACACGCCGCGATCACCATCCTCGAGCACTTCGACCTGGCCCGGTTCTTCACCGTCATCGTCGGAGCGAGTGACGCGGAGACCCGCAGCGCCAAGGCCGACATCGTCGAAGAGGCCCTGAACCGCCTCGCCGCCGTCGGCGCGAGCCTCAGCACCCCCGTCATGGTCGGCGACCGCAGCTACGACGCTGAGGGCGCCGCAGCCCACGGCGTGCCGACGATCCTCGTCGAGTGGGGTTACGGTTCTCCCGCAGAGGCCGCCGCCGCGACCGCGACCGTCTACTCCGTCGACCAGCTCGCCAAGCTCCTCCTCGGCTGACCGGCAGCGGATGCCGCGGCGCGCGCCCGACGCTCCGCTCCGGCATCCGCGGCGACCGTGTTCTCCGGCCGAATGTCAGTGGTCCCTGCGACCCTGTCGCCATGAATACGACTCAGCCCCACATCGACGAAATCCTCCGGGCGTTCTTCGAGCATGAGCTCGCCGGGCGCCGCGGTCCCGTCACGCGCCAGCGCATCACGCGCGTGTACCAGCGCCTGCTGGAGTGCCTGCAAACCGAAGCAGAAGGCATCCTGACCGACGATGACCGCGTGTTGCTCGCTGCCGAGCGCGAGTTCCAGCCCGTCGGCGCGGCGGCCAGAACCATGCACGCCAACGATCTGCGTGTCGCAATCGACCGTTTCGTGCGAAAGCCCTGGCTCGACACCGATCGCCAGGAACGTCAGGACGTGCGTGTCCAGCTCCGCCTGTCACGTGCAATCCTGATGTTCCTGGCTGCCAACCAGCTCATCGCTCCGTACAGTCACGCCCTCCAGTTGCTCACTGTTCAGAGGGCCATCACAGGAACGAAGATGATCTACCAACGCCGAAGCCAACCACTGTGAACAGTGTCGGAGGCCTCGATCGCTGGTGGATCGATGACGATCACGACGTCGCCGAAGCCGTTGCACCCGCCGACAGGTCGTAGAGCGTGACGCTGTCGACCGTCTGGGCGGTGAAGCTCTCGGCGACCCACGCCGCGATCTCGCTCGAGGCACTCGATCCGCCGTTGGCCTGACCGGTCCGTCCACCGATGAAGTAGTGGATCTTCCCTGCGGCCACGTCGGCCTGGAACTCGGCGAGGGTGGGGGCGGGGTCACTGCCGTTGAAGCCGCCGATCGCCATCACCGGCAGCTGAGTTGCGAGCTGGTAGCCGGCGGCCGTGTCCGATCCGACCGCCGCGGCGATCCAGGTGTAGCTGCCGGAATCCACCGAGAGCAGCGCGGCGAGGCTCGCACTGACGCTCGCTGATCCCATGAATCCTCCGGCACCGCCGGGGCGCCCTCCGGTCGGCAGCGTGCCGGTCGTGCCGTTAGGAACAGTGCCGTTCGGCAGAGTACCGTTCGGCAGAGTGCCGTTCCCGCCGGTCCGGCCTGCCGGCGGAGTGCCGCCCCCGGCGAAGCCGGCCCGTCCGCCGGGCATTCCACCGCCACCCATACCGCCCATACCGCCGGACACGGCCGGTCCGGCCGCGACGATCGAACCGGTGTGAGCGGTGGACACGGTGTCGAGCGTGTAGGCAACGGGTGCCAGCAGCGCGCCGGTGAGGGCGATCGCGACCGTCGCCCGGCGCCACCACTGCCCCGGCAGTCTCCTGAGCCACGCCGCCCGCGGCGATACCATCAGCAGCGCGGCCGCGATCAGGCCGAGCGCGGCGACGACGAATTTCAGCCAGGGCAACCAGTCGACGGCGCGGTCGAGCAGCACCCACGCCCAGGCACTCGTTGCGAGCCTCGCGACGGCCGCCGTGATCCGGGCCCAGAGCGCCGTGCGCTTCATCCACACGAGACTCGCGCCGATCGCGAAGGTTCCGGCGAGCGCGGGGGCGAGGGCCACCGTGTAATAGGCGTGGAAAATCCCGGCCATGAAGCTGAAGGCCAGTGCGGTCAGGATCAGATAGCCGGCGAAGAGCAGCAGGGTGGCCCGTCGGAGCGAGATCCGCGGGGCTCGACGGAGCACGACGAGCGCCGCGACGAGCAGCAGCAGCGCGGCGGGCAGCAGCCAGGTGATCTGGCCGCCGAACTCGCCGAGGAAGAGCCGGAAGACCCCGGTCTCGCCCCACATGCCGCCGGTGGCCGCAGCCCCCGCGCCGCCCACGCCGCCGGCGCCTCCCGTGACGCTCCCGGTCTCGCTCCCGGTGAGCCGGCCGAATCCGTTGTACCCGAAGGTCAGTTCCAGGAAGCTGTTCGTCTGCGAGCCTCCGATGTGCGGCCGCCAGCTCGTCGGCACGAGTTCGACGACGGCGACCCACCAGCCGGCGGAGACGATCACGGCGCCGAGGGCCGCGAACGAGTGCCAGAACCGGGTGAGGAACCGGTGCGGTGCGGCGTACAGGTACACGCCCGCGAGCGGCGGCAGGATCAGGAACGCCTGCAGCTGCTTCGTCAGGAAGCCGAAGCCGACCATCGCGCCGGCCCAGAGCACCCATTTCAGCTTCCCGGTCTCGACGCCGCGCAGGGTGAAGTAGGTGGCGAGGCTGAGGAGCAGGACGAGCAGGGCATCCGGATTGTTGAACCGGAACATCAGCGCAGCGACCGGGGTCACGGCGAGCACGGCGCCGGCAAGCAGCGCGGTGCCCGCCGAGAAGCGGCGACGCACGGTGGCGAAGAGCACGCCGACCGATGCGACCCCCATCAGCGCCTCTGGTACGAGGATGCTCCACGAACTGAGCCCGAAGAGGCGCACCGAGAGGGCCATCAGCCACAGGCTCGCCGGCGGCTTGTCGACGGTGATCGCGTTGGCCGCGTCGGAGGACCCGTAGAAGAACGCGGTCCAGTCGACCGATCCGGCCTGCACGGCGGCGGAGTAGAACGAGTTCGCCCAGCCGCTCGCGCCGAGATCCCAGACATAGAGCACCGCAGTCGCGAGCAGGAGGCCGAGCAGCGCCGGCCGTTCCCAGCGTGCGGAGCCGACCCTGCCGCGCACGAAGGTGCGC
>NZ_JASJVI010000053.1:0-25464 GCF_035019865.1 Cryobacterium sp. 10I5 | reverse complement strand
TTGATCACCTTCCATAATGGTTGGTGGCCCTATTTTCAGTTGGCGTTTCTGGCCCTGTTTTCGGTCGGCGTTAACAGCGTAGCGAGCTCATGGGGATGAGCTCACCGGAACCGCGCGCGACGCCAGGCCCCGTCCAGTACAACCGGGGGCTGGCTGTGGCAGCGGTATCGAAGTACTCCACCCTGATGCGGCATGTCTGGCCGGCTGTCGCTGTTACGTTGCCGTCCGGGGACCAATGGGAGGCCGCGTTTTTCCAGTCATCAAGGACAAGGTTGTCGTCGATCCAGATCCGGGTTCCGTCGTCCGCCTGGGTCTGCAGGTGATATACGTTGCCTGTCGGGAACGTGACCAGACCCGTCAGCGGCAGTGACCAACCATCAGCCGGAATATTGGCGATCGGAGCCGACAGACCCCAGTCTCTCGAGATTGTACCATCGGCAGTGCCAATGCCAAGCCCGTAGGCCTTGGGCGTGCCCGCCAAGCTGACGTTGTCGAAGTACGTGGCAGGTCGAGTCAGCCACATCTCGACTCTAGAGCGAAGCGCCCACACCCTCGCGCCTTGCAATAGCGTGCCACCGGAGATAGTCGGTGCATTTCCGGCAGTATCTGTCAGGGCGCATCATCCGGATTTCGGTTTGGTACGGTTTCCCACAGCGGCACGTGAACCAAGCCTTTTGAGCTGAGCCAGGGTGCACGTCGGCAGGCGTGAGTGCCCCGTTCATCGTCGGATGCCACCGGGATGCAACTTCTGGAACTGCGCTTCCGAGGTCTGTCTCGCCTTCAACAATTCGTCTGCCTGTGCATTTTGTGCAGCCAACCCAGTGTCGGGTTCGGACCGCGACAACGCATTGGTACTCATGCCCGTTTGGGCAGAGCCACCAGAGCTTCTTCTGCGAATGGGCAAAGATGTTCTCTGCACGCAGGCCATCATTAAGTGTTGGGTGAAGCTCGAATGCAATCGATGGGTACACGGCCCCCAGGTCAGTTACCCCGGGCAGCAAGCGTCTTGAGGTGCAGATTGGGCAGTTGCCGTCTCGCCGTTGTCGGTCGCGAACCGTCGAGCTGAAGGGATGCCCTTTATCGCAAATCCACCAAACCACGTTGCGGTACTCGTCTACCAGTGGTGGCGGTTCTGGCGAAGAGTTTCTTTCGGGGTCCCATTGCCGAGCGAACTGTGGGTACTTCGAGCGAACATCTATGACGGCACGGTATCGATGGGGGTCTCTGCACCCTGGACAGCTTGGATGAACGACGAACTGGTAGACGGGTCGCTGAAACTCATGACCTCGGTCTGGACAGCGCCACCAAGCGTCATATGCTGAGCCAGCCGATACCGTGTGAATTTCGCGGGGCGCATTGCGAATCGGATTCCAGAACCTCGCCGTGAACGGGTGCGTCGCTTCCAAATCGCTCAGCCCGGGTATTGGACGCTTCTGGTTGCAGAATGCACAGACCGCCTTTGCCGCTGCTACTTTCACCTCGCACATGGATGTGGTTACATGCCCGTTAGGGCAAATCCAGGTGCAGTTTCCCCTATCCCCGCTTCTGAGGGTGTCGAAGGGCCGGCCGAGGCCGTGCCACCAAAACTCCATGCGCAAATCGCCCCGCGTGTTGCGCAAGGAACTATAGGCGCTCGGCTTATCCATGCGTGTGTACACAGGTTCAATATGCATTGGGGAGTCAGGGCTGTTAAATTCCGGGAATCCTGGCGTCACGCCGGAGCGAAGCTGTGGCCAAGCCGAGTAGTCGATACCGTCCAGGCATAGGTCATGCCTCCAGACTTTTTCAACCGGATACGCAGCTTCCCGTTTCCCGTCTGGCTCATCCCGCGTCGCGGTCGCCACCCGGAAGAAGGTTGGGCGCAACCAGATTCGCAGCTCCTCCGCCAAGCTGCCGGTGGGGCCGCGCACTTCCCGGACCAGCACTTCGCCCAACAGGTCGAGCACATCGGTTTTGGTGTTGGTCGGGCTTAGGAGGCTTGTCAAGAATCGCCCGGAAAGCAGCTGTTTCAGGAGCGCTACCGTTGTGGGGAATGTCTCCGCATACCGGTGAGATTCACGGTCGTATTTTGGGTGCGCTGCGAGCGGGAAAGCCTCGTTGTGTCCGTCGATTTCTGCCCATGAACAGACAACTCTCCAAAGCGTCGTGAACTGGTAGGTATCGAAATTGGGAAGGCGCGCAAGGTGGGCCAGGGTTTGGTTAGCACGGCGGTAGCTTGGGAAAGCGTCAACGGAAATCTGAGATGACGTGTCAGTGCCGGGCCCTACCCAACGGTTGTGCTGAGAACACACGAATCCGCCGATATGTGCGCATTGGGCGATGCTCACACCCGCGGCGCAAAGAACGCAAAGGAAGAAGCTATCGCCGAGGAGCGCCGCGCAGTCACACACGTGAGCCGAGCAGCTTGGGCTCGCCGCCAAACGTTGGCGTTCGAACCAACCCCTTGGCAGCTTCCCGAGGTCTTCCACTGAATTTACGAAATCGTTCTCCGCATCCTCGGCACCATCGACAACTTGACGTCTGCCGTGTTCGAGTCGCGAATGGGTCAGAAATTCAATTGAATTGGCGTGGCTAAGCCTGTCCCAAAAGCTATCTACGGTTTCGAGGTGACGGACTCGCGTCCGCATTGGAAGCTCACCCATCTGCGTCATCATCAGTTAGCTTTCAGCGATTGCTCCGCGTTCAGCGGCGATATCTAGAGGGATTGAGTCCAGCAATTCGCGTGTGATTCTCTCCTCGCCGTGCTCGTGGATAGAGTCGGCGAAGAGCAATTCGATGGCCGCCGCTCGCAGAAGAAACCCGAGAGAGCCGATGGACCCGTTGGTCCTGCTGAAGAGGTACTCTTCTTCACCCTCAAGGCATCGCCCCTCACTTTTGATTAGGCCGAGCCCTGATTCAAACGCTTCAACAGTCGATGTCCAATTGTCACGAGCATCCGAGGAGCCGTATGAGTGCGGCAACATCCGGCGGAGCGTGAACCGCCCTGCAATCTGCATTCCTTCGTCGCCTGTGAGTAGGTCGTTCCCTTCGAGGTTCAGACCGCAGTAGATGAACGTGGCAGGGAGCACGTTCGAAAGGCCTTTGAGAGCACGGATGGCGTCTCTGGTGTTTTTCGATGTGGAACTTAGATTGTGAACCTCATCGACAACGATGAGGGCTGTCTTTCCTCGAAGCATGATTTGGGTCGCCATATAGGTGAGTTCTTCGAGCGTGTACCTGGGGCCTCTGGGTATTCCTAAAAAGTTGCAGAACTGCTGCATCATGGACTTCGCCGTTGCGACGGCCGGAACCTCGAGGTAAACGAGAGGTATCCTTCCCTCGGCGCGTGGCTCCGGATAGTCAGCCAAATACCGATTCATGGCAGCGTGGAGAATCGCGAAGGCTGTGTGCGTCTTTCCAACTAGAGAAGGCCCGCTGAGCAACAGCCCGTGTCGCCCTGCAGGCTTTCCGTAGTTTGTGAGCAGCAGGCGCCGTATATCAGTCAGCGCGGCTTTGACAGCCGGAGTGTCCACGGTTAGGTCGCGGTTGAGGTAAAGCATTCGAGCGTCGTCGTACACCTCTCTCTCCTCACCGCTCAGTCGCAGATACTCCTCCGCTGTCAAGACTCTCGGCCTGTTCGAGATTCGTCTCAGGCGCGCCTCCAGCGTGGGCAGATCAGTGACGGATTCAGTTGGAGAAGCATCAAGCAGTTTCATTAGAGCGACTCGTTCCCATCCATTAACCCGTCGGGTTTCGTGCCTGTTATCGCTAGGGTTCGGTCAACGTACGGCAGCCGGTTGAGAGCTTCGCGTCTTGGCACTGCCATAGCCTCCGGGCGAGGCACATAGTCACGCGCAACCAGTTTGTCGGCAGTCTCCTTCCGCCCCTTCTTTGTGGCAGCCTTTGCAAGTTCTGGTTCCCGGCGTTCAAGAATCTGTTGGAGCGCAACGATGTGGTCGACGCTTCCTCCCAGTCCTTGCGCCCGGGCCAGTTCGCGCGCGGATTGCCAGGTTTCGGTGAAGAAGGGTGAGTTGAAGCTGTCAATATTCTTCCAACCGCATTCCATCCATGTGGCCTTTTCGTAGTTCCGCACCCACACCACGGCTGGGCTGTATGGGTCGAATCGGACTTCCCACTTCCCCTTATCTGATTTTCGTGGCGATTTCGTCGCGCGGAATGGATGCAGCTGTTCGGAGTCGTATACGCGATTGCCAATGTGCACTCCATCTCTTTGAATGGTGCGCGCGGTCGACGGGAGCAGCTCGATGTAGTCGGACTCCGAAACGGGGAGTGTGAGGCTTGGCGACACACCGATAGACGCCGTGTACATCTGGTTTGGTGTCAACAAGATTGATGGTGCGAGCGGGTCGCGCAATCCCCGGTGGGGGCGGTTCTGCCAGATGCGGACAATCCACTCTTCGAAGATTTCTTGCAAGGTCACGATGGAGTACAGGCGTTGTCCTTCAACTTTGTAGCCTCTGTTTCCTGGCGAGTTGCCGACGTATCCGTTGAGGTGTTGAGTGAACAGGCTGTTGATACTGCCGAATGTTCTTTCAACTTTGGCTTTGTCAGTTGGCGAGTAGGTTGCCGACTCCAAAATGGCGATGCCGTACTTTGCGCAAGCGGAAGTAAATGTGGGGGTCAAAAAGTCGCTGCCGTTGTCGGTTGTGATGGTCTCGGGAACGATGTACGGCATCGCGAGCGCATCTGCGAATCTCTCGTCAAGTGAGAGCAAGTGTTCGAAGGGGAGGCCCGACTGTGCCATTTTCATCTGTTCAGTGTGGTGTGGTCGGAAAGGCGCCGGCACGAATGCTCGAGCGAGAAGCAGCGCCTGGTCGACGCCTTTCAATGCCTCGGGACGCATCACGAACGAGATGATGCTGCATGTGAACACGTCGATGATGATGGAGACGGTAACGCGGCAAGTCCTGCCCTGCTCATCTAGTGCAAGTACATCCATCTTCGTCGAGTCGATTTGCGCGTATTCTCCTGGTCGAGTGGCCCTGAGTTGCCCGTAAGTGTGCTTGGGGCTTCGGGCGCGTGACCGTCGAGATGTGGCCAGCCCGAAGGTCTCTTTTCCGGCGGTGAGTTCGTCCAGATACCGGTACATCGTCGAGATGTGCGGGAGTTTCAAGTCGTTGCCGTATCGCCGGCGGAGCACTTTCACCGCGTCGCCGATGACTTTGCCTCGGGTGACGCTGGACCGGTTTGTTTGGTCCTCCACTGCGTCTTGCAGGACTTCCACGATGCGCTCGTCTGCGCGGTTGAGTGGCCCTTCGGTGCGGAGTAGCCGCTTGTCGACAAGACCCGCGAACCCCAGAGTCTCGTATCGACGGACTTTCCGCCGGACTGTCCGCGCTGAAACTTTCAGCCGGTACGGCGGCCGCGACAGTTCAGTGACCTTCGATTCAATACGACGATATAGAGCACGCACGCCCGGGTCGTATCTGACCCGCGTCTTCTCGCTCGGTTCGGCCGAATATCTGCGCCCGTAGAGCACTTCCTCAACATGCTCGCGCCAGAACTCGGCATCGTCGTTCGCTTTCTGATTCATGGTCGCGACTGAAGATATGTCTGCGTCGCTTGCTATCGGCACTGTTTCTGTCGATTCCAGTTGCCCGCGCATGAAGAGCTCGGTGATGTGCATATGCCGACGGTCGCGAGTTTCGAGGTTCCGCAGCGTGAGCGTCGAGTTCGCAATTTCAACAACGAGGTAGTTATCTCCGTCGAGGGTGAGCTCGCTGCCGAGCTGCACCTGTCTAGGCATACTGCACCGCCTGAATGAGATGTTGCGGTGACAGCGGTGCACGCATGTCTACGGTGAGGGCTCGGCGCCAGAGAAGGTGATAGCTCCAGACAAGGACTCGAGCGGGATTGCACTGCGGAAATGCGGCGGCAAGGTCGCTGATTCGTCGCGGTTGCGCGCAATAGTCAAGCAGCCGGAGCTCGAACTCGACCGGAGGCGCATTCCGCGGGTGGCGGTATCTCGCGAGCCATTGAATGTTCTTGAGGTAGGTGGGCTCTATCCAAGCGAAAACGTCGTAGTTCCATCCGATGCCTTCGCAAACTTCGCGAGTAGCGAGAAATGACGCTTTTGCTCTCTCGTCCACCCGAATGTCGGGCCGAACGTCGAGGACACTTTGCGTCCCGTCTCGGCGAACGAAGAAGAAGTCCGGGACGTGAGTAGATGGCGTTTGCTTGCTCCCGAAGTCGATGAGGAAGGGCTGGGCGGCGACTCCCGCTACGTCACCGTCGAAATCGAGGACCATGAGCGCTGTCTGCTCGAATCCGGATTCAAATTTCACATGCTGTGCGGTGCCGGAAAACCAGTAGCTGCCGTGGAAGTTACGTCGCCCTGGATACTTCGCGCCGACACGACTCGCTGTGTTCGTGTCGAAGTGCTCGTGGAGGAGAGCGGGGGTGGGCCTGGCAGCGTGTTTCTTCTTCTGGGAATCGAACCAGCGAATGGTCGACGAGAGGATTACATCGGGGGCGTCTGTTCCCGGCGCCTGAGTCAGTTGCGCGTTGGCTACCAGTGCGCCCGACATCGGGATACCTATTGCCCTGCAACGAAGTGCGTCCGAAATTGAGTGCCGCTCACGTTCCCAGTAGTACACCCGTGTTGACGCGGTCTCGCAGGAGATGGTCGGCGTGTCGAATTCTCAGCGCGTGTGATGCCCATCGCTTGGGCGCGCACCGGTTCAAGCCCGACTTCGGCCAATTCGTCAAGGGAGACTCCCTGCGTCACCATTCGACACCCACCTGTGCGCGAAAGGCTGACTCCAGCGCCTCTGGGTCGTCAATGAACGTCACTGGTCGCGCGCCACCAAAGTACGTCGTCGGCGAGTAGAGCCAAAACGTCAAGCCTCGGAGTGAGTAGCCGAACTCGGCAGCGGCGGCAATGAGCGGCTGGACGAACGCCGCGACCTGATCATGGTCGGGCCCGAACTGGCACCCAGGGAAGGCCAGCTCGTCTTTCCACGTGAGACCGATGAGTTGGCCGGACGTAAACATTTGGCGCACAGGCGCGTCGCTCTCGCCAATCATCTCAGCGACCTCAGAAGCGGTGAACAGGCCGTCGCCGGCAGCGATATTTTGGAGCGCGACCTCAGCAGTCGCCTTCACGAGCTCCATCCCCGTGAGGCGTTCGATGCGCTGGATAGTCGAGGTGTGATGCCAGTAGCACTCGGTGAGGTAGTCGTCTGAAATCATCGTCCACCGCCCGACTTCACCGACTTTGCATGCGTCAAGGGTGCGCAGTGGGCGTTCAACATCGTTGATGCTGGCACTCCGTCCGACGCCTGGGATGCGGGTGATGGTGCCCCGCATGAGGTTGACGATGTGGGTACTACCGAGGGTCGTCACGCGCAAGATGCCGCCCTCGTCACCAGTGAGCTCGTCAACAGTCTCCATCTGGCCCAGCCTCCCCCGCGAGCGCCTCCGGAACACCGTTGACCCGCTCAGCGCCTTGGCTGAGTACACAGACCAATAAATTAAGTTCCTGACCACCGATATCGTCGGGGACTTCGACGATGGCAACCACCGTTGATGTCGTCCGGTCTGTGAACAGAACACCCGGAACGCCAAGGTTGATTCTCAGCCACATGCTTCGAACAACAACGCATTCCATTAGGTGAAGCAGCTGGACCGGGTGGCGGTCGCCCCGCATCGTCTCGTACAGCCCGTCGCCCACTTTCGGGAGACGAACGAGAATTTGGCGACCGAAATCAATGAGGTATCGACTACTCGACTCCGTCACCACAATGAAGTGGCCAGTCGTTGCGTGCACTAGCGAATCCATGGCTGCTCCCTATGATGCAAACCAATTCGATGCGTTAATAATAATTACCAACCTGGGCGACGTCAATCCCTTGAGCCTTCGAAATCAGAACTGGACGCTGCTGCGGTAGCACTACTGACGCGCCGGCTCACCCCAAGGCCGCCGAGGAGTTCCTCGACACGGTGTTGGATGTCATCGCGACCGCGGTCTCCACGGCGGATGTGGTCGCTGCCCGAAGCCCCATGCTTGCTGCGGAATGGGAACGGCTTGACCAGCCCTTCGATCGGTCCATCCTCGAACGAACACTCACCATGGCCCGGGATCTGAATTCCACTCCGCACGATGACGCTGTCAACGCCGACCTCCACTTCGACCAGGTCCTCGCTGGAACACGAGAGCCATGGCTGGCCGTAGACCCCGTACTACTTCGCGGCGACATCGAATACGACCTTGCCCGGATCCTGTGGACTCGGCTGGACGAGATGAAAGATGATGCTGAAGTCTTGTTCCACTTCGACACCGTCGTCCGCGAGGCACAACTCGACCGCAAACGGGCATGGAAATGGGTACTGTACCGCAGCGTGGACTACTGGCTGTGGGGCCTGGACAATGGCCTCACCACCGACCCCGAGCGCTGCCGAAGGTTGGTGGCGATCTTTGCGGAACACGAGCCGAATAGTAAGAGGGATTCCGTCGTCCGCTGAGCGTTCCCCGTACGGGACGACGGCGAGTGTCGACCTGGGCGCGGATGAGTTGTGTGCGAGCGCGGAAAGCGACTAAGGCCGCGCACGGGGTTCGTCCGCGCGAACGCCCGGCGGCCAAGAACGTCTCCGGCCGGCAGCTGCCGCCACACTCCGGGCAGAGGTGCTTGCCCTTGTCCGTGCGAGGAAACACTGCTCTAGATTCCCGTCAACGCAGCGTATTTCCCTGAGCCGTTCAGTGCGGCGTAGAGCGTCTGGCGCGACACCCCGAGGTCGCGGGCCACCAACGCCTTCGGCACTCCAGCGTCGATCCGCTCGCGGGCCTGTGCGATCTGGTCCAGTGCGAGCTTCGGAGCCCTCTCGTATTTTCCGTCCCGTTTCGCGATGGCGATGCCCTCTGCCTGTCGCTCGCGGATGGTCTTGCGCTCCAGCTGGGCGATCGCGGCGAGAACCGTGAGCATGAACTCGCCCTGAGGGGTATCTGAATTCAGAGCGGGATTGTCGACGAACTCCAGCGCGACTCCCTTCGCTTTGAGCTGTTCGACGAGTGCGAGAAGGTCAGTCGTCGAACGTGCGAGGCGATCCGGTGACTTCACGCGCACCTTGTCGCCATCTCGCACGTAGGCGAGCATCTCCTGGAGCTGTGCCCGCTCATGGGCGTTCTTGCCCGAAACCTTTTCGGAGTACATCTTGTCCACCGCGCCGAGCGCTTCTACCTGCCGCACTTCGTTCTGGTCGGCGGCGCTAACTCGCACGTAGCCAACGACCTGTCCTTTGTGTCCAGTCATGTTCAAGATCCCCCGTCGCTTCTGTGCAATTATATAGGACAGCCACCCTGATTGACGCAAATTTCGGGCGATCTGGACCTGCTCAATTGGGTACACCCTGATGGACAGCGAACTAGGGCGATTCTCGCGCCACCCAGCGGCAGTCATGGGAATCGCCCTGAACGATGTGGGAAAGCGTTTTCACATCCGACATCCGACATCCGTCGCACTGAACTTCGATTTCAGAGGATCGCAGGTAGCGATGGAAGTTTTGGTGGCAGTCGGAGGAGCTCACGTATTTCCGATGGCTGGTACGGAGGGTTTCGGCGGTGCGCGGCCGAGTGGCAATTGCTGCAGAGTGGCACGAGGTCGCGGATTGGGTCAACTAGGTAACCGGGGCCCATTGCAGAGACAGGGATCCGGTGGTGAACTTCGATAAAACCCGCCGCGGCCGGACCGTAGAGTTCTCCAAAGTCGAGTCCGCAGACCCAACATTTGGCGCCGTAGTGACTGATGCAACGCAGGCGATTGATTGGGTTGCGTTCGTAGCGGTTCACTTTGACAGTGCTCACCGCACCTTCGGGCAGTGGGTCGAAGGAGGTCAACTCCGTCCCTTCGTCCTGTTCGAGGAGCCCGTTCAGCGCCAAGGCTAGAGCGGGGGACGCCACACTGATGAGACTGCGGGTGATCTCGTCGGGTGTCTGTGCCGGGATCCGTGCCCAACACTCGATTCCGAAGGCCCGCCAGAGGCCGGCGGGCGGTTCTCGCGGGTCATCGAGCATTTCATGGTTGACGGTGATTGTTAGTGCCACGTCCTGGGCGCAGATTTCCTCGACGGCGCTCCGCCACGTGTCAGGGTTGTCCTGGGCCCACCGCCCGAGCTGGCGAACGAGCGCGCCGGCGGACTCCTCAGGCATTACGGTCGCGGCGGCACTGGTCATTGTCCGCGACAGGGCGATGACCAGTCCGCGGCCGGCCTCAATGCCGGCAAGGCGTGCTCCCGTCCCGGCAATGCCAGCTTGAGATATCATGCAGGGCTCCAGTATCAGCGTGGTGATGGCGCCCAGTTGCGCGAGCGTGTTCTCTACGGTGTGCTTCACGGATAGGTCGGGTCAGGCGTCGTCGGGTGTACTAGGGGAGGGCAGGTCCTTGACGAGTTTGCGCAGGTTACGGCTGATGTCGACGCGGATTTCTTCGAACATTTCCTGGGATTCAGCGTTGGTGGCGTCGAGCTCGGCTTGGGCCATCGCATAGAAGAGGAACTCGATGGCCTGGGCCATGGTGCTGTTGGACGCGACCGGGAGGTAGGCCTTTTGGTACCAGTCGTGCCCGGCGTTCAGTTCGACCTGGAGGATGTTGTTGGTTGAGAGGGACATGTCCCAGAGCACACCGTCCTTGAGGGATTCGCGGCGGACGACGTTCATAGAGGCGAATTCGTCCTCCACGGTGACGTTGATGATTCCGGACGGTTTGCCATCGGCTCCGATGACTTGGACGTTGCCGGTCTTGTTCACCATCACAACGGCACCGTCGGAACCCGCGGTGATGGTCGGAATGGTGAGGTTGCCTTTGAGCCGGCCCAAGGTGATCTCGGTCGGCCGGGTACCGGTCAAACCGCCGGCGGCGGTTATTGCGTTTCCGGCCCGGGAACGCTTGTTGGCTTCACGCCGGAGCGGTGTAAGGATGTCGGTTAGCTGCTCAATGAGTGTTTCATCGATGTGGACTCCGGACTTCTTGATCCCAACCCCGAACACGGGGTCAAGCTGGGCATCGAAGGATAGCTCGACCCTGAGGTTGTTGATGTGTGTTTCGGCCGCTCCGGTGCCGAGCCAGCTGGGCCCGTCGATGAGCCGGCCTTCCCGGTACAGGTAGATTCCTTGACGTGCCAGCGATACGTCGGCTTTCTTCCATACCTGAAGATCTTCAACTTCGTCTTTGCGCGGCAGGATGAAGGCGCGCAGTAACGCGGTGTGTTGGCCTCCTTCGGGGAGCTGGAAAGTGAACTTCTGCTCCTTGACCATGTCCCCGCCGGCACCTGCGCCTTCGGCAAAGGGGTCCCAGGCAAGGAGTTTGTCACCGTTCAGGTAGATGTTGACGTTGCGGGCCCTAATGTCCTCCGGGTCAAGGAAACGCTGAAACACCATGCGGAGGTGCTCGCGCAGGGTCGCTTCGCTGCGTTTCATGGCGATGGGGCGGTTTTTTGCTTCCTTGCCGTTTCGGGTCCTGAGGAGTCGGTCGATCTTTTCCCAGAGGATCACCGTGCCGGCTGCCGCGTCACTGCCAGAGAAGGAAGACAGCTCGTCCAAAGCATTGTCGAGTGCCGCGGCTTCGGTAGCGTCGGCGACATCGTGTTCCAAGACCCAAAGCCCGGTTTCTGCCACCGTGTCAAGGTCCCACGCCGCTGCGAAGGGCCGTTCGGCATTGAGGGGACGCGAGACCACGACCAAGCGTCGGCAGAACTGTGTGGATGCTGTCTTCAGTCCAAGGCCGAACTTGCTCAGGCTGTTCGGGTTCTGTTGCTTGTCAGCGCCGTATCTCATAGCATTTTCTAGGCCCTCGAGGCCCATCCCGACACCGTCGTCGGCGACCTCCACGATGGGTTCGTTCTCTGAGTCCAGTCCAATGCTTATAGACACATTCTGTGCGCCGCCGGGGCCGATCGAGTTGTCGACGATGTCAGCGATCGACGCTTCGAAGGTATATCCGGTATCCCGGAAACCTTCGATGACCCGCGTCGTGTCGGGAAGGACAATCTTCGTTTTCTTTGCCATGTTTCAGTCCTTCGTGTCGATAATGATCATGCGCCATCCATTGCGCAGTACTTTTTCCGTCGGTGCTGGCGCGGCCAAGTCTTCGGCCTCGTGGAGCACGGCTTCAATGTCTCCGAAGCCGTTGCGCCGGAACGCAAGCACGTCTCCCGCCGACGCTGATAGGGCGCGCAACATCTGGGTGGTGTGAGTCAGCCGGTACTCGTTGCGAGTTCCTTGGTCGTGTGTCTTGCTGTTGTAGTAGATGTAGCGCAGCGGCCAGTGCTGTCCCGTTTGCGGGGTTGCGACGGTCATCCAGAAGTCAGGATTGTAGACCGTGGCGTCCAAAGGGGGAAGGAACGCGAGGATGTCTGGATTCTTCGGGATGGTGATCCCTCCTTGGTGGGCCCCAGTCAGGCCGAGATCGTTTGCGCTGAGGAGTTTTCTAACTTCTCCAAGCCGTGTCATCCTGTGGGTCCTTCTTTAGTGATGGCCGCCCCGTCATCCACGTGCCGTGCGAGGGCGCGCTTCCAGTCAGCGCGCAGGAGTGCATCTTCTTCCACGGTGTTTTCGTAGAAGAGGTGGTGGACGGTGACCGGCAGGGTCTGTTTTCTGCGGTGGGCGCGTGCCGTGGCTTGGCTGGTCACCGCCGGGTTCCATTCGGGGTTGAAGTGGATGACGTGGTTCGCTGCCGTGATGTTGAGCCCGACGCCGGCCGCCTGGGGGTTCAGGAACAGGGCCCCCGCACCCGGGAACGCGGTGAAGTGGTCGATGATCGTTTGGCGGTCCGATACCGGGACCCTTCCATCCAGAACGGCTAGGAATGCCTCGGGGCGCGCGGTCTTCACGGCCTCGAAGATCCCGTCCAGGGCTCGTTGGAACGAGGCAAAGACCAAGACTTTTTCCCCGCTACTGAATGCCTCTGAGATGATTCGCAGGGTGTGGTCGATTTTGGGGGAGATCGTCTCTCCGGGGTCCCAGCCATACCCGTCTGCATGGGCGCACAGGACCCGCAGTGCCGTGATGGCTGCGAGGGGGCCAGCGCTGGCGTCCGCCGTCTGGGTGTAGCGGCTTGTCGCGTGCGGGGTCAGCTCGAAGGCTGTTTCGATGTTGATCAGTTCGGGCAGGTCGGTTGCGACGTCCGCGACAAGGCGCCGGAGGGTGACCGGAGCGATGATTTGTCCCAGAGATTCGGCTCGTTCGAGTTCATCAGGAAAGGCTTCTTCGAACGCTTCCCTGACGCCAAGCAGTGCCGGGACGACGAACTCGGCAATGGACCACACGTCAAGCAGACGGTTTTCCACCGGTGTGCCAGTCAGAGCCAGAGAGACCCGGCGGTCCAGGGATTTGACGCTTTGGGAGCGGCCCGCCTCAGGGTTGCGGATCATCTGCGCTTCGTCCAAAGCGAGAACGTTCCATGCAATGTCGCTGAGGAAGCTGAGGTCGCTCACCAAGGTTTCGTAGGAAGTTATGACGACGTCGTATCCGACCAAGCCGCTTGCCACGCCGTTGCGAAGCGGACCTGCGTGGGTAAGGACCGTCAGGGCCGGAGCCACGTGTCCAATTTCCCGAGACCAGTTGCGCAGCAGCGACGCGGGACAAACGATCAGTGATGGGCCGTGGTCGCGCTGGTCCAGCAGCAGGGCGATCGCCTGTGCGGTTTTGCCTAGGCCCATCTGGTCCGCCAGCAACGCGCCGACGCCGCGTCCGGCCATTGCTACCAGGAACTCTGCGCCAATTTGCTGGTAGGGGAACAAGTCGATCCCGAGACCCAGAGCCCTGAAATCTCTGGTTACCGTAGCTGGCAAGAGCCTGTCATCAGATCGAGTGTCATCAACTACCAGCCCGGCCCCGGAGACGTCGGCCTTCACTGCTAGGTAAGTGCCGAGTGAGATCCCGGAATCCTGGTCCAGTGCGTGTTTGTCGAGCAACGCGAAGCAGGCTCGGACTGCGGCCAAGTCCAGCGGATGCCAACGGGAGTCGTGGATGACGCCCTGGGCATCCGCGCCGGGAACAGGGATAAACACCGTGCCCCGTCGGACACCTACACATACACGGGCCATATCTGGCAACGCTCCGCGAAGAACCACAACCGGGGCCAGTGCGATTCGGCCAAAGCGCAGTTTCGTGGCCTGATGGATGTCCTGGCTGGGGCCAGCGGCCGCTCTGGCAATTTCCTGCACAGTGGCGGGCCGCCAGATGGTTTGCTCGCTCACGAAGAGTTGGGCATCCTGGACTTTCCACTCAGCCATGGGCGGACCGTTCGCGGCGGATGGCTAAACGTTCACGGAACTGGACCTCGATGATGAAATCATCCAGTCCCATAAGCCAGTGCTGCTGCTCACGGCTGAATCCCTGGCTGTGTAACTCGCGTGGGATGACGAGCTGGAGGTTTTCAGCCTTCATCTCGGCTGTCTGGTCCTCGGAAATGGCAGGCTGGAGCGTGAGCAGGTGTTTTTTCGGGATCCGGTCTGCCTCATTGAGCACCTGCCTCCACCGGTCTTTTAGCGTGGTTTTGGAGCCCAGCATCGTCAGGTACGAGGGTGGGAATGTCCGGTCGTCATAAGCAGCTTTGGAGGGGAACAGGAAGTCGGGTTCCTTCTTACCTTCCGTCTTGGCCTTCTTTACGTACCGAACGTCGTTGGCGCTCAGGATGGCAGAAATATGCTCCTCCAAAGACAGTCCGGCCCGAGACTTTCGGCGATTGTGGACGGAGAGAGACAGTTTGAGAAATGCGTCGACGTCCACCCCTCCGTCTTGTCCAAGGAAGCCGTTTGCGATGGATTCACTGATGCGGTGCTTCTCCAGAGTGCGGAACATTCGGTGTTCCATGCTCACCCAACACATGAGGGTCCCATCCGGATCCTCAACCGGTTCGGAGTACTTGACCATAGAGCGGGCGTACTTAGAGAATTCCAGAGTGGACGGCCACATCGTTTTGTTGAAGTGCCGAAGGATTGAGTCGAGGAGGCTGTCGTCGTCAAGGGTCACTTCTATGCCGAGCAGGGCGAGGAGTTCCTCGCTGGCCATTTCCTCCCGACCGGGCTGTTCGTCCATATCGGTGGCGACGAACAGGGCTTCGTCGGTTCGCTGGACGTCGAAGATCCATTGCAACTGCCGCAGGATCGTCGATCCTTGTTGGGCAATCACAAGAATTAGGTTCCCGTCCTTTTCCTTCGCGAGAAAAAGCACGTCCCCGGCCGTGGCGCGGTAGATAACGTGGTCGGCCTCCGACAGATACAGGAGCCGGAACTCCGGTCCCCTCGTTTCGTCTTTTTCCCGAGTGTCGTACCAAGTCAGGGACGTTTCAAAGAGCTCCGGCATCTCCTCCAGCTCATCATCGAGATACGCCATTTTTGTCGGCAGGTAATTCTTGCCCACAGGCGTGCCCAAGAGTTCCCGGAATCCTTTGCTTCCGTTGAACTCGTGCTGGTTGGAGGAGAGCTTGTTGACGTCGACGTCGGCCAGGACCTTGACGGCGAAGCCCTCGAAGTAGTCCCCAATATTGATCACGGCTCAGGCTGCTGCTGCCGCGGCCGTTTTGGCAGAGTCTTCATGTGCGCCGGCGGCTTCAAGGTCGGCCTGCTCGGCATCGAGGATCGCCTTGACCTGCATCAGGTGCGGTTTCATGATTCGGGCAACTTCTTTGAATACGGGCACGACCACGCTGTTGCCGAACTGCCTGTAGGCCTGGGTATCCGAGACGGGGATGACGAAGGAGTCATCGAAGCCCATGAGGCGGGCGCATTCTCGCGGCGTGAGCCGGCGCGGACGCTGTCCTGGCTGCTCGACCAGGATCTCCGAGCCATCCTTGTGGTAGCGGGCGGATAGGGTGCGGGTACGGCCTTCGGAGTTGACGAGCCCGAAGCCGAACCCGTTCCCGGCGGCCTTGTGCTTGGCGGCGTAATTCTGCAGGTATGTCCACAGATTCTCCGTCAAGGTGAACTTATCGTTCACCTTTCTTTCTGCGTGGTTAAAGTATTTGTCGCCGTCATGCGGCAGAATAGGCTCGGTGCCGTCGGTGCGGTGCAGGATGTCCCCGAGCTTATGGCTCGTCTTCTCCGGCAGGACCAGGTCGTCCCACGTGAACTCGGTCTTACGTGCAAACCCGACGATGATGATGCGCTCACGGTGCTGTGGGGTGAAGTGCCCACCGTCGATCACTTTCTCGTATACGTCGTAGCCCAATTCATCCCGGAGTACCGACATGATGACGGCGAAGGTGTGGCCCCGGTCGTGGGACTTCAGATTCTTCACGTTCTCCAGTACGAACGCTGCAGGGCGGGTGGTCTTGATGATCTCTTTGAGTTCGAAGAACAGCGTCCCCTGGGTCGGGTCGTCAAAGCCGTGAGGGCGTCCGAGTGAGTTCTTCTTACTTACGCCGGCGATGGAGAACGGCTGGCAGGGGAATCCGCCGAGGAGGACATCATGGGCTGGGACGATGCCTTGCTGGCCGACAATATCCCCGATGAACTCGTGCCCGTCACCGAAGTTCACCGTGTACGTCTTCTTGGAGAATGCATTCCATTCCGACGTGAACACACATTCGCCGCCATGTTTTTCGAAGCCTTGGCGAATTCCACCGATCCCGGCGAATGCGTCGATGAACGTGAAGTCCGGGTTCTCGTGGAATTGCACAGAGGACGGCGTCAGCAGCGATTCCAGCGCCGCGCCGACGAAGGGCTTCGGGGCGTTTTCACCGGTCGCCCATCTGGCAATGGTGCGGGTGTCCACGCCGAGGGCTGCGGCCAGCTCGGTCTTCTTGAACCGTTCCAGCGCGTGGGCGAGAAGTGTCTGGACCTGCTCGGGAGAATGTGGCGTCATGTTGACATGTTGTCAGGGTTTTGACCTGGGGCTCGAAGGCGCGCCGATCGAACATTAATTCGATATGAACTTTGAGATTAGCGCACGCCGAATTAGTGCAATATCACTCTCGCCGTCTTGTACGCCGCGCTGCTAAGCAGATCGCCAAGTCTCGTTAGGAACGCGGATTGCCCGGAGTGGAGTGGATGCCACGTCAGGCGTTCTTTGACGCCTCTGATGCGGCGATTCTTTCGTAGTGTTCGACGTGTTCGATCAGCGTTGTTTCAACAGACCTGCCCACGGTGGCAAGCGTTGCGACGTTCACCATGAGAACGTTTGCTTTGTCGGTGTACGGAGATTCAACTGTTAGCTGAACTAGTTGCATCTTGGATTGATCAGGAATGCGGACACTGTAAGTAAAGAAGACTCCGGTAGTTGTAAAAAGGTCGAACATCCAGGTCGTCTCCTTATGAATCAGAATCCACACACCGTCTATGCGATTTCGTTGATTGTATGTACAAACTACAGTCGGGAAATTGCCATGAGCTCCAACTGAAGCTGTTCCGCACCGCTATCTGAGAAATCGCGCGAGAGAATCCTCGACCGCACCAAGGTCGCGCAATTGGCACTCCCACACAGTCATCACGCCCCACCCGCTGGCGACTAGGTCCGCTCGATTTCGAGCATCTCGCGCGACTGTGGCGAGCCGTTTCTGCTCCCAGAATTCGGAGTTGGTTGCAGGTTTAACCTGACCGAATCGGCACGAATGCATGTGCCAGAAGCAGCCATTCACGAACACCACCCGTTTTCGCCTTGGGAATACGAGATCTGGCGAGCCAGGGAGGTCCCGAACGTGAAGCCGGTACCGGTAACCGAGTGCATGCAGCCGTCGGCGAACCACCATTTCGGGTTTTGTATCTGCAGAACGAATGCGCGACATATTGAGACGGCGCTGCTGGGGAGTCAGTACGTCGACCATGAATTGAGGGTACGCCGTTGACCCGTGGAGTGGCCTTGGGCGGTTATCCACAGAGCGCCTGTTGACGCCGACCGAAAACAACCGGTGATCGCGAGGCTCAGCGTCGCGCGTGGTCTTGTCGTCGCCGCGACGATCTTAGGGTCTCGCACCGCTTCTCTAACCGAATCCCAGTGGTCATTGATTGAGCCTTTAGTCGGCCTCGTATCCGGCGGGCAGGTTGCCGAACCAGCCCGCGGCGAGCCGGTACGCCGTAAAGCGGTGCTCGGGGTCGGCGTCCTCTCGATGGATGTGCAACACACGCCCACTCGGTTCAGTGACCACGACTTTGGAGTCGGGGTCGCTAGGGTCCGCGACGATCATGTAAGGCTGAGTCTCCATACCTCTCACGCTAGCGCTGATCGCATGCTCTGGCGGGATGTAGCCATCTGCCAATGATTCCGGAGCATAAGCCGCGCAATCGGAAGTGAATGCGACCACTTGGTTGCGTGTTGGACTTCCGTGCATGAAGTTGGTTTCTGATTCGGAGGACACGCGAACACCGCTGAATACCGTGGCGGGATCCTTAGCAGTAGTGGCTCACTCCGGGTGATGCTGGCCCGGAAGCCGGCCGTGGACGAATGGGCGGCCGTCTCCAACTGGGTCGATGACGTCATTAGAGATGCGAAAGCCGCGACAGGTATCGCTGTCGCACTCGCGCCGTTTCAATCGTTCGGACCGGAGCGTGCAGATTCTTTTCTGAGAAACGTTTTGATCGGGCTTGAGCGGGCAGCCAACGCAACGGCCGTCGGCAAGGATTTGGGCGTGATCGCGTCCGAGGACGATTCGTACAACACGGATTTTCGAGGGTTGGCCGCCACGCGGGCGACCGCCGCCCATGGCGACGGCGGTCGTGGCGCAGGCCGACTCACAGAGCAGGGCATGCTTGGAGCATGGAACACTCTGATCAACGCCCCGCTGCCGAGGTTCGAATTGGTGACTTGGTCACGCTCTGGGACGGCACCGGGTACCGGGTCCGAGAGGTCACTCCGTCCGCCTCCGACAAGAAGATTGAGATCGAGGCACTCGTAGAGGTTGTTGTCCCTGGTGGACCCGAACTTGGTCGCCGGTTCAGGCTCGGCAAGCAAGCCGGGACGATGCTGATGGTCGAGCGTGCTGGCTGAAACGGTCAGAGTCTGCGACTCAACTTGTTTGCTGGACTGCCGATCAGTATCTTTCGCTGGTCAGCGGAACGGCCGGGTCGGCTAATCACGTGTCCGGAAACCGATAGCCGGCACCTGGTCTACACGAACGCTGAGCGGGGTCTCACATCTGCAGGAAGCTCCCCAGGATGGCCACGAGCGCCTGTGCGTCGCCGCCGTGCATCAGCCAGTCCACCGGTGTCATCCGTTCGCCGTCGACCCGCAGATCCTCTTGTGGGGTCCTCATGAAACCCTTGATGCTCGCGGGGTGCATGTCTGCCGGGAGACCCTGTATCAGCACCGTGAGACCCGGGAGGACCGGTTGCGCTGGATCGCCGGTGAACTGCCAGAGCGGGTAGCGGCGCTTGCCGCCGGCCAGGAAAGCGTAGAGGTCGCCCTTGGCTTGGCGCCGGCGCACGCGTGCTGCGTCGACGCTCAGCACCTCGGCAACCTCGGCCACACTGAGCGAATCGATGATGACCCCCAGCCGTGTCGTGCGCTCCTGCTTTACCAGGTCGCCTCGTGCGAGGCTGGCCTCGGTCTCGGCGAATTCTTCTTCGGTGAAATCTCCGGACTCGATCAGGAACGCGACCTGCTGGTCAGAGAGCGCGCCGCCACGGGGCTGGCGCTTCGTTATCAAGTCAGTCATTTCTCGAAGAAGGCTGACCACTAGCTTATCGTCGTGACCCTGTGCCTCGGCGGCATCACGGAGGCCCTGGAGGCTCTTCTGGACCTCGGTGTTGGTCGTTGCGTCGGGCATTCGGGACTCCTTCGCGCCGTGACTTCTTCTTCGTAGGATACTGAAGTCATATTTTCCGCGCGGCACTCTGAGGAATGAACATGGCTAAGACTTTTGTCGATGGGAACGACCGCCTCGACGCCCTTTTGGCGCAGCCTGGAATGGCCGAGCGAGTCGCCGAGATCCACGATCGCGCCGATGAGGAAGATCGTGCTGCTGCTGAAGACGCTTTCAGAGGCTGAAGCAATAGGCTGACGCCGTGACCGCATCGACGCCCGGGAGGATCGAGCGCACGCCGCCGCGCTCGACACGGTTGCGCGACTTGAACGACCCGAGCGTGCGTGACCAGATGGTCTCGGAAGCACGCGCTGACGCGGAAGCGACGCTGCTGCGCAAGGGGCGCGCCGCTACTCGTACACGACAAGGCACATAGCAAGTTGCTACTGCCTGGTCGAGCTACTCAGAGATGCAATATTGCTCAGGAGTTTTCGACCCGCTGCCGTTTCTCGCGGCCCAGCACGGTCAGCGGGGTCAGCCTGGACCAAGGCCAGTGGCGCTCGCCCTTCGGCATCAGCGTGAACGTGAGCGACGTCTACGCCCCGGCCGCGGCCACGCTTCCGCCGGCCGTCTTCGGCACGTAATACTCATCGCACGGGAAACCACCGGCCATCAACCGCGTTTGCGTCGCGATAGCCTCTGAAACGTCCGCTGAACCCAGCTCACCGTTGAGCTGCCTCGTGTACAGATCACGCAGAAAAATCTCGTATCTGGTCATCAGATATTCAAGGTCGGCCCATTTGATGTCATAGCCGGCCTTCACGAACTCGAGCTCGCTGATCTCCTCACGGAGACGCCGTTCACGGAGCGCGTTATATGCCCGTGCGCCCTCGGCCGTGAACACTCGCGTCTTCGGTGTGGCGGGCGTCTTCGGCTTGCCGGTCACCGCCCACCCGAGCAGCCCCATAAAAACCAGAACGCCGAAGCCAATCACGGCGAGGACTGAGAGAAAAAGGAAGAGGATCACAGCTGAAACCTAACACCTGCCGTGGACCGTCTCGGTGCGCAACCACAGGCGGAAGGCCTCGTCGGCGGGGCTTTCGGGAGCTGCCGGCTCGAATGGATCAGCGTGGCACCCAGCGAGGAACCAGCAGGCAGACACGAAGCGAAGCCAAGCAGGCGCGACCCTTCTAGCCGGATTCGTCGCCTACGCGACGCAGGTCGGCTCGTGGGCTATCGCTTCGCGCGACGCTCTGCTTCCCCGACGAGTTTCGCGGCGTGCTCGACGAGTGCCTGGGCAGCGTCTTGGCGGACACCGGCGGTTCCATATTGGTAGCTGCTTTTGTCAGCCAGCAGCGCGTTGAGATGCTTGCGCGGCGCCGTGTCCGGCTGAGTCGCTTCCACGAGAACGGCCACGGCGTCGATGTGGTTTCCGCTGCGGGAGCACTCTGAGAGGACAACGCCGCAGATGACGTCTGACGCCGCGATACCCGCGTGCACCGCATTCGAGCCGGCCACCTTCCAGGAAGACACGGTGTTCTCTTCGACGTACATCTCCGCTGCATCGAGGAACTTTCGTGCGTCTGCGAGCCGAGCCTGGATCGCGGCACGGTCCATGCTCTGGCGCTTGGAGGTCTGGCGTGCCATCACTGGTGCTGGAGCACTGTCGGGAGCACTGTCGGGAGTTCACCGATCAGGACTTCGCTGTCGTTCAGCCACAGATCGACAAGCGCGTCACCGCGGCCTGCGGATTCCACGAGTCCGCCCACGGTGATCTGGATCACCTGGGCCGGGTTACCCGTCCAGAGCTCTACGTTTCGCCCCAACTCGTAGACGAAGTCCTCACGGAGACTCGCGGGTATCTCGTTCGGGTACACGACGAGCAGGTCGACGTCGGAGTCAGCCGTGGCTTCACCTCGTTCGACAGATCCGTAGAGGATGACAGCGGTGCCGGCCGGGGCGCTGCTGCGGGCGAGATTGCGGATGCGCTGACGGAGCTCGGTCAAAGCGTAAATCGCCGTCTCCACGGTCGACCAGAGTAGATGCGCCCGATTCACCCGGTAGAGCGTCTCCGCCTGTCGGGTCGTAGCGAGCACGAGCCCGGTCTGGGTCAGACGTGCTAGGGCTCCCTGCACGCCTCTGATGCTCACTGTTCCGCCGAGGAGACGTTCGATCTGGCGGCCGTTCACCGACGCATCCCCGCGCGCGAGGGCCGTCAGGACGGTGCCCTCAGTTCGACCGAAGACACTGACAAGTGGCATCCCGAGATCCATCGAATCCTCCAAGCGGGCTGTGAAGCTGATACCTCCATGTTACATGTGATACCGAAAGGGCTCAAGTGTTCAGGGAACTCTCGGATAGAGGACGAGCCCTTACGCCGGCTTCACGTCTCGTGGTCTCAGTCGCAGGCGAAGACGTCGAACTGGAGCTGTCCGCAGTTATTCGACGGTAGCTAGGGCATGCCGAATCGGCGCAGCAGTGCCGTCACCCGGCGAACGAATCGTCGACGAGAGCCCGCGCAGCTTCGCCGACCTCCTCGAGCAGACCTTCGCGGATCGCGTTGGCAGGGGTGTCGTTGTCCAGCCGCGGGTTGGCACCGACGAACCATAGCCGGGCGACTTGCTCACCCTCGGCCGCGGCGATCTTCTGCCACTGCTCGTAGGCGAAAGCGAGTCGGGTTATGGATCCGCGGGGCGGCAGGAGACCGTCCTCTGTGGCCCATCCGTGCGAAGCCTTGGGATCGTCCGAGTAAGCCAGGGCCGCCACGAGGGTTTCGCCCAGGGCTGCGTTCAGGCGCCTGGTGATCTCGCGGATACTCGGGTCTGTCTCCACGTATTCAGGCTCTTCGAGAGCTTCATCTAGCTCGCGCAGCTGGGCGAAGGCCTTCATTCGGTCAGCGCGTTGAGTCTTCTCTGTGGCTTCGACCCGAGCGGCGTTCTCAAACTCGCGCCCGATCCGGGCCCAGTGGCGGATCTGCTCGGCCGCGCTGCGCCTGACAACTGCGCCAGCTGATTTTGCGGCCTCAAAGAGGTCGCGGTCCACTCGCACCTGGATCATTGAGCTCATGCTGCGACGGTAGCAAATTCCGACAGGAAAAGGTGCCGTGACAAAGCTGGCTCGCTCCCTCAGATCATGACGATTTCATGGCTTCGGGTACCCGACTCGACGGCTTGATAACTTTATCAACGGGCCTGTCTCTTGGGTTGGCTGCTTCGTACGCTAGGAGTATGACGAACTCGGCAATGCGCCCGCTGCGGCGCTCGGCGCACAAGGAATTAGTTGTGTTGGCGTTACCGTCGATCGTGGCGCGCCTTCAGAAGGTCCTGGGGCGGGATGTAGTCGCGGTCATCACGGGGAAGACCCCGCGGCAAGTCTCGCGATGGTTCGCAGGCGAGGCGAAGCCGACCATGCACGCCCAGCAGTTGTTGCGCGACACCTTCGAGATCGTCGAGCTGCTGTCGGAGGTCGACTCCGACGAGGTCGTACGGGCCTGGTTTATCGGCATGAACACCCAGCTCAGAGACGCGGCGCCGGCAGAGGTAATCGCCGAGGGCCGAGTTCGTGACGTGATGGCGGCGGCCCGCGCTTTCGTCAATGCCGGCTGAGTCGCTGCCAACTGATACGGCTCTGCTGGAACTACTTGGACGCACCAATTGGTTTCGCGATCGCGCGGAATATTTCCCGAAGCCCATCGAGATCCTGCTTCTCCATCGCTTCCCTCGATGCCTGGTCGTTCGCTGCGCCACTTATGCCGCCCCAGTCCAGCTCGTAGCCGGCCCGCTGGGCAATCTGCGTCCAGAAGATCCGTTGCGCCCGTCCGTTGCCCTCGCGGAACGGGTGCAGGTAATTCACCTGGTCATAGTGATGCGCGATACGGGTCGCGAACTGCTCTGGTTCTAAGCCTCGGAGAAAGTGTTCTTCGGCGAGTTCCTGAAAGGCGAACCCGGCGCCGGACTCGAGGCGCGAGACCGGCATGAAGAACTCTGCAGCTGGGCTGCCACCTTTGCGCAGATCGACAGTGCGTAGCTCCCCCGCCCAGTCGTAGACGTCATGGAGTAGCCGCTTATGGATAGCTCGCAGCTGATGAAGATCACCTGTTGGCTTAATCGGGTGCTCTGCTAGCTCGATCGCAGCAAGCGCTGTGAGCTCGGCTTCGTGTGCATCGAGGATGACCTGTGCCGTGGCGCTGACCCGGTTGCGCAGTATCCCCGTCGCCGGGTCTACATACGGGTCGACGAACACGTCAGCGGGCTCAGGCAACGCCATTGCGCGCACGGACTCGGCGGCCTAGCTCAGTGAGGCTTATGGCGCCACGAGCGTACTCGGCGGCGTCTGCAGTGAACTCGTCGCCGACGCTGAGGCCTTCCATCTCGCCGCTATGCACAGCGTCCTCGACAGCACGCTGGCGAGCCTTGGACGCGGCGCTGTTGTCAGCAGCCGATGCGCTCATGACGGCCTCCTTGGCCTGGCTCGGTGTGCAGATGAGGAATGAATTCGGACGTCTAGCGGTCGTCGCGGCGTGCGATCGGGATCGGCCCATCGGGTGGTTCGGTCATCCACCGCCGCTCGTTTGGCGTGCCGATCAGTTCGTCCATCAACGCTCGTCCCGCTAGCGAGTTCCAGGGGTCGGTACTCGCAACGACGGTGTTGGCCATGTGAAGCGATAAGAGCACCGCGAGCAGCGAGTCGATGCGGGGAGCACCTGTGCCGGTCTCGATAGCTCGAAGGGTATCCCGTGTGATGTGGGCACGCTCGGCCAGTACCGTGGCGCTGAGGCCCTGGAGTGTCCGCCAACGGGAGATGTTCGAGCCGAGCTCCTTGAGCAGACGCGTGCGTGCCGGTGAACGTCCGGTGACCATGGTTGCTCCCCTCGGTTTGACAGGTGTAACTGTCAATAGTGGCAGCTATTGGGCGCTTTGTCAGTCAAAAATCCAGTCTTAGCTCCTCGTCGACCTCCGCCGTCGTGTACGTGCGCTCCTCGCCGGACTATGGGCGCCGCTTCGCTCGGGCAGCGAACTCGTCGAGGACCCGGACGACGTCCGGCGCGAGCCAAATCCGGTTCCGTCGCCCGGCCGTGATCTGAGTCAGAACGCCGGCGTCCACGAGACGGTCGATGGCCCTCTCTGTCAACCTTGGGTAAGGCACCGGGATCGTCCCGAATAGTGTCGTAGAGGGCGGGGAAGGATTTCCCCTTGATGAACACAGTGATGGCAGGACCCAGCTCGACCGGGCAGGCTGTCGGGATGGAAGATGTTCCCGATCCCCAGGTTCCCGAGCGTGCTCGGCGGCGGACCTACACGGCCAAATACAAACGCGACATTCTGGCCGAGTACGACCGTCTCGACCGGCAGGGCCGCGGCGCGCTTCTGCGCCGGGAGAAGCTTTATACCTCGTTGGTGAGCGCGTGGCGAGACCAGCGCGAGAAGGGGGTGCTGGTCGCGTTGGCGCGGCCGGCGGGCGCGCCGCCGGCCAGCGTCGCGGAGAAGGACGCGGCCCGGCTGCGGCGAGAGAACCTCCGGCTCTCGGGCGAGTTGGATACCGCGCGGCAGGTGATCTCGATCCAGGGAAAACTCTCGGCTCTGTTGGATCAACTCTCGACCAACAGCAGCGAGAAGAACACCGAGAAATGATCGACGCCACCATCGCCGAGCTCGTCCCGCTCGTGGGCACGAGAGACGCGTGCCGGGCCGTGGGACGCTCCCGGGCAACGCACTACCGCCACCACCGCCGGTCCCTGGCACCGCCGTCAGCGCCGCGGCCCCGGCCAGAGCCGGCGGCGCAACCGCGCGCGCTG
>NZ_JASJVI010000052.1:0-27134 GCF_035019865.1 Cryobacterium sp. 10I5 | reverse complement strand
CCCCACAATTCTCCCCCCCCTTCGCGCTCCCCCGGGGCGGAATATCACCGTGACACCAGTCTCGAAACCGTGACGGCGGTGCCGTCAAGAGCAATTGGAGCCGCTGCGCGGCACTGTCCACTGGGCCTTTTTGTCCTTTCTGGCGTTTCACCGTAGCTCCCTTCCGCGCCTTACGTCACCCGGGTTCTCGGACGCGCCCTGCGGGCTTATTTCGCCCGAGAACCCGCGCACTACAGCACTCCCGGTCGCTCTCGATTTCTCTTGCCAGATAGGGCAAAAAAACAGTTGTTCACGAAGGAAAGAGAACCCATGGCTGAGTCCGATTACTACAACGAGAACACCTACCCCAGGGAGCGTTACGCCAGCGGGTGTGCCTGCAGCGGTTGCCGGTCCGAAGGTATCGCAGACACTCAGCCGGGCGAAACCTGCACCGCCACTCGCTACGCCGACAGCGTCGCCTAGATCGAGGGAAAAATTCATGCTCACAACTCAGATTCAGCCCCTGACTCCCGGAGTGCTCGGGGCCGACAACCTGCTCAGCAGCGCCGACATGTCGACGTTCTGGAACAGCCAGAGCTACCCCAACCCCAGAAGCCGGTTCGTCATCGTCATGACCCCGAACGGCTCCCGCGTCAACGCCTGCACAACCCCGAGAGGAACCCGCTAATGCTCACCATCACCCACACCCACGAAGCCGGAACCCTGATCGCCGGCACCAGCCGAGGTGACGGAACCGCCGACGTCCTCAAGTCCGCCGGATGGCGCTGGGGGCGCAGCATCAGCGCCTGGTTCGTCCCCCAGTCCCGCGACCGCCTGCCCAAGCTGCACACCATCACCGGCACCAAGACGGCACTAGAAGCCGCCGGGTTCGAGGTCGAAACCGACATCGACAGCAGCCACCGCACGACCGCCGACGTCGAGGCCGGAAAGATCGAGCGTCAGGCCGACCGGGTAGACGCCCTGGCCGTCAAAGCAGAGCGTAAGAGCCGCGCCGAAGAGGCCGCCTGGGCCAACGCTCAGGCCGCGCACAATCGCCTGCCCGAGGGAGGCGAACCGATCAAGGTTGGCCACCATTCCGAAGTACGCCACCGTAACGCGATCGTCACAGCAGATAACGCCATGCGCAAATCAGTAGAAGCCAGCGAAGACGCCACCACCGCCCAGGCGCGCGCCGACGCGGCCACCCACACCACCAACGCCCGATATAGCCCGGTCACTGTGGCTAACCGCATCGAGACGTTGGGTTCTGAGCTCCGCAAGCTCGAACGCCGCATAACCGCCCCGTTCTACGACGACACACGCGGTTACATCGACGCCACGGCCGAGCAGATGACTTCCCGGGCGGAGCGCCTCGCGCCGCACGTCGGGGAGAAGCGCGACCGGATCGCTTATTGGGAGGCCGTGCGCGTCGCCCAGGTTGAGAGTGGCACGGCCACCGGTTACGACCGTTCCACCGTCAGAAAGGGCGACCGGGTGAGGATCCGCGGCCAATGGCGCGAAGTCGTGCGCGCCAACGCCAAAACGGTCAGCGTCACCACCGGCTACACGTGGACGGACACCGCCCCGTATGCCGAGATTCAGCAGCTCGTGCGGCCCGAGTAAGCACGCCGCAGCGGCCGGCCCACCCAAGGGTCGGCCGTGAGGGGCACCCCCTCACACTCCCCCACCAGGTGTACCCGGCACGGAGGCCGGATCCCCTCGGACCCGGCTACGCCGGCCAGCCCTGTTCAAGACTTTTCTTCCCTTGGTGGCCGGTCATCGTAGTTCGCTTCCCTGCCTGCGTCACCCACACTCTCGCACGCGGTAGCAAGCTCCCTTATTTCGCACGAGACTGCGGGCACTACGGCACTCCCGCTCTCAATCGATTTCTCTTGCCACCCAGGGCAGAAAAACGGTGGACGACACAACAACCACTGCCCAGAGACCCCGGGACCCCGGGCCACTCACCACGCGAGAGAGAGAACCCCATGACGACCACCATCCGCAGCATCAAGATCACCCCAACCGACACCATCACCACCCTGAACCTGGACCAGAGCAACATCGGGGCCGACATCTGCGCCGCCATCGGCTGCTCGATGTTCGATGTCGTCGGCCTGGACGACGACATCGACCTCTTCGTCGATGATGAAGGACTCATCAACGGGTCCACCCTGAACCTGCCCGCAACCGTGCTGGCCCACCGACTCGGCTCCCCCACCGTCATCTTCGGCACCGCCATCGCCGTCAGCGTCACCCCCGGCGGTGAAACCGTCGGCCTCACCGATTCCCAACTCACGAAGATCCAGAAGGCACTCGCCCAGACACCCGACCCCGGCATCATCAACACCCTCGTTGAAAGCCTCTCCCCCTTCCCCACCATCGTCAGCATGCTCCGCAACATCTAACCGCGACAACCTGCTGGCCCTCACGGGCCAGCAGGCGAGGGGCGACCCCCTCACGCTCCCCCGACGCCGGGCCGGGTGTAGGTCTGGCCTGTGGAATCGGGCTGGCGCACTGACTCAATGACAGTAATACAAGCATTAATGGTAATGGCAGTAATAGCGGTATTGCTGGTATTGCTGGTATTGCTGGTATTGCTGGTAAGGTTTGCAATAGCAGTAAAAACAGCATTGCCACTTATGGCACTAATGACAGTATTAGCTGTATTGTCACTATTGACGTCAAACGAAATGAGCGAATATGCCTCAGGCACTCGATCGCACCGCCTTGGAACGCGTTATCGCTGTCATCAACGGAAAGGGAGGCGTCCTCAAGACGACACTCACCGCCAACATCGGTGGCATGCTCGCCAACAACGGATACCGCGTGTTGCTCGTGGACCTTGACCCCCAAGGCAATCTCGCTGAAGACCTCGGATACACCGACGACGACAGAGACGACACCGGCCGCGCACTCGCACAAGCACTCATGTTCGGCGGGGGAGCAGCGCCAATCAAGGAAGTCCGGCCGAACTTGGACGTCTTCGCGGGAGGCCCTGCTCTCGACCAGGCCACGGCCGGGCTCTCTGCAAAGGCGAACAAAGACCCAGACGGCGCCAAGCTCGCCGTCGCGCATCTACTCGCCCCGCTCGCCGGCGGCTACGACATGATCCTCATCGACTGCCCGCCCGGCGATGAGACCCTCCAGACGGCCGCCGTCGCCGCTGCCAGGTGGGCACTCGTGCCTGTGAAGAGCGACAAATCAAGTCGCAAGGGACTCGGCGCCGTCGCTGCACGCCTCGACGCCGTCCTGGGCGTGAATCCGACCCTCGACTTGCTGGGCGTCGTTCTCGTCGACGTCGGCACATCCGCCCACGTCGTCCAGCGCGAAGCTCGCGAACACATCGCGGAGCTCTTCAATGCTGACAACAACGTCGTCTTCACCGCCACGGTCCGTCATAGCGAAGCAACCGCCCAGGCCACACGAGAACGGGGCCTCCTCGTCCACGAACTCGACGCGGAGGTACGAAAGGGGCCGAAGTGGTTCGAGATCCGCCGAGGCGAAGCCCAGGCACAAGCTCTCGCACCTCGGACAGCCTCATCCGTCGCAGACGACCTGCAAGCCATCACCCAAGAAGTTGTGGCCCGAATCACCGCGGCCGAGAACCAGGAGGCCCTCGCATGAGCGACGACACCCCCAGCCGACAAATCGGCGGCTTAGCGCACCGTGCCGGGACTCCCGACTTGAGTCGTTTGCAAGCCAGAAACCGCACCGAACCCACAGTGCAGCCCGTTCAGCAGCCCAAGCTGTCCAAGCCTGCTGCGGCTCCGGCACGGAAGCCTGCCCTTATGGCAGAACCGACCGCGAGGATGACCACGTACTTGTCTGCGCAGACTAGAGATCGCGCGCGGGCAACGTACCGGGCTACGAGCCACCTCGAGGGCGACAAGAGTTGGTCTGACTTCGTCGAACGAGCGATCCAAGCCGAAGTGGAACGCAGAGAACTCCTGCACAACGCAGGGGAGCCATACGAAGGCGATAGCTCGCCGCTGCCGGTCGGGCGACCACTCAGCTAATCAGATATTTATCTGATGTAGTGTGTGGGCATGAGTACCGCGACTTTTACTGACCTTTTGCGTAAGCCCAAGGAGGTTCTGGCTCACATTGATGAGGGTCAGGTCCGGATCACGCGCCGTGATGGTGACGATCTCGTGATCCTGCGCGGTCACGATCTCGACGTCCTCGAGAACGGTATCGCGCTCTCGAGCAGGCTGATCCGGGCGATCGGGCGGAACAAGGGCGACGTCGCGGCGGCGTTGACTGATCTGTTCGCTTGGGCGGGGGAGTTCACCCCGGGGGAGCTCGCCGCGTACGCGGCCGAGATTGAACAGCTCGTTTATGCCGCTAGTGAGCTCGGTACGTTCGAGCGTCTGCTGCGGGCGCAGCAGGAGTGGCAGGAAACGGCCGTCGCCTACGCGATGGGCATGCGACCTGTCGAGCCGATCGAGCTGCCCGCCGCCCCGGTTCGCGTCGAACGCCCGTAGGTGGCGGGGAAGCGTGGCGTCGCGGTTCCGCGACCGATCAAGGGCACCGAGTACGAGCTCTTTTTTGGCAACACCGCAGCCCAACGCGGCTGGACGGATTTGAAGGCGTCCGCGAAGAACGCCCTCGCGGACGCATACGACTATCTCACCGCGCATCCTGCGCGGTACGACCCTGATCGTTGCTACCAACTCCGTGGGGATCTCTCCACGGTCCTGGTCGATGGCGTGGTCATGCCGCAGTGGCAGTACAAGGTCACTGACGGTGCTCGCCTGTGGTACGCCGTTGACGAGCCCAACGCGAAGGCGAAGAAGCCTGGACGCGTGTACATCACGAAGGCTACGACCGGTCACCCTAACGAGACGGACTCAACGAAGAACTTCCGGTAGCCGCCACGAACCGCCTCCACCGCCGGCGCCGACAACGACCAGGCACACGGCCTGTCGAGGATCCTCTCGCGACTCGGGGTGCAGCGGGGGAGTGGGCTGGCGGTCTACTTCTGTTTGGGGCGTGCCGTCTGGGATTCGGCACGGTCGGCGCGGGTGCGCTGCTCGCGTTCGCTCGTGCGTGACTGGTCCAAGTCGGCGCGCAGCTGGGTGAGCTGCTGCTCGAGGGTGTCCCGCACGTCGGTGACGCGCTGCTCGGCGTAGGAACGCTCCCGGACGGCCTCGGCCGTGGCACTGTCGCGTTCGCTGGTGACCGTGGCCAGACGCCCGGCGAGGACGAGCGCTTCCGCGCGTGCGCTCTCGCGCTCGACCCGGGCCTGGTCAAGCACGTCCCGGGTGCCAGCAGCCTCCGTCTCCGCACGATCGGCGCGCGCCACGGCGGCATCGGCCTGCGCGGCGGCCTCCCGCGCGGCCGCCAGGGCCTCGTCCTTGGCCGTGGCGGCCGTGGTGACGAGTTCCCGGGCCTCGGTGAGCTGAGCGGTCGTGGCGACGTTCTCGTCGGTCAGAGCGCCCACCTGGACCGTGAGGGCGGCGATCTCTGCGGCCGTGCGTGCGTTGTCCTCGCCCGCGACGACCAGGTCGCCCTCCAGTCCGGCGGCACGCTGCTCGAGCGCGTCCAGGACGGTGCGGAGTTCGTCGACCAGGGCAGCGGATTCCTCGGCTGCCGCGTCGGCTTCTGCCCGTTCGGCCTCGGCCTTGCGGGTGGCGGTCTCGGCCCGGTTGGTCCGGGCGGCCGCCGTGGCGACCTGCTCGGCCGCGCCCGCGGTGACGGCCTCGATCTGTGCTTCGGCCGCATCGGGATCCGCGACCGTGCGCAGCTCGTCGATGAGGACGACGAGCTGTTGCTGCAGGTGTTCGACCATGCCGGCCACCTGAGAGCGCAGCACGCTGGCCCGCTGACGTGCGGCATCGACGGGGAGCCTCTCGTCCTCGACCGTGCGCTCGATGCGGCCGGACTCGGCGCGGCGGGCCCGCCACGCAGCGGCCCGATTGTGGCCGGGGTTGATGCAGTAACCGGCCGGCCGGCCGACACCGGGCGTGGCATCCACGGGCTCCTCGCAGCCGGGGAAACCGCAGGTACGCACATCGGTGATCTCGGGAAGACTCATACCCATATCGTATTACCTATAACGCAATACGTAAACGTAATACGAATAACGATAACGAATTACGAAATAGGAGCCTCGTCATCGAGGGCGCGGGACCCGCTTCGGCCGGGTGCTGTGCCGTCATGCACACGGATGACCGGGGAGCGGCACCCAACTGCGTGACCTGGTCGGCATGATCTATGCCGAGCGGCGGGAGAGTGGTGCCGAGGATTCCATGAATCGAACGTGTGTCGGCTTTACGATCTCGGTGCGCTTGGAGTTGATCGATTGCGGGCAGTCAGCCTGTGACTAGGCGCGTTCTAGATTTCACCATCTCACCGAGATCGTAAGGCCGACTCGTGCCGCACGGCCTATCTCGGTCCTCGTCGCGTTCTGCCGGGTAGTGGTTCGCTGTGAGTTCATTCATCCTGTCGCTGGTGCGGACAAACCGAATCGTGGGTAGAGGACCTCGAAACCGATCTCCAGGCCTCCGTCTAGTGCGCGCACCGAGTGTCCGCCGCCGGGGATTTCTCGTAGCGTCACGGCCATGCCGGCTGATTGTGCGGCGCTTGCGACGACTCGTTGGCCCGCCAGTACGCCGGGGTCGTCAGCGCCGGCGGTGAATATCGCGACAGTGTCTACATAGCGGTGCGCGGCTAGCAGGTTGACCGGTCGTTGGGCGTCGTACGCTTTCTGGTCGCCGCCGAAGATGTCCTTGAGAGTGGCCGCCTGAATCTCGGATCCGGGGAAGGACTCGCCGGAGATGTCGATGACGTTGGACCACAGGTCGGGGTGTTTGGCGGCCAGGGAGATCGCGCACTGGCCGCCGTTAGAGAAACCGGCGATTGTCCAGTACCGGTGATCTTGGATGATGTTGAGGTTTGCCTTTGCCCAGGTGACGACATCGTGGGTGAGGAAGGTCTCCGCGTTCCCGTATGTTGCGGTGTCCAAGCAGAGCGGGTCAATGCTCGGGTCCCCGAGTTGGTCGGCCACGATCACAATGGGGGCCAAGCCACCATGCAGGGCCGCATCCCGGTCCAAGGTCGCGGCCACGTACTGCGGGTCGGGATTCCCGGGTTGCCCCATTAACAAGATGACCAAAGGGAGAGCGGGAGCATTTGGTACGAGAGCGGCCGGAGGGAGATAAATTCCAGCCGGACGCGAGGTGAACCCGGATCCGGGGTTAGGAATGATCTGACTACCTGTGGTTCCACTGGCGGGCATTCCGGCAGGCGGTACCCAGGTTTGCCAAAGCGGACCGGCCAGAGGACCCGGAGTTGGAGCCTGGGTGGGCGCCGTCAAAATGATGGGCGTTTCCGTGCTGATTCCAAAGAGAGAGCCGAGGGTACGATTCAGTCCAAAGCCCGCGTTGATGCCGAGGCCTCCAGTGATCAGGAACAACAGGATGGATCCTGCCGCGATTGCTTTCCGCGCCCGCCGGGAATCCCACAGGTTGGCGATGGCCACACTCGAGCCGCCGCACGCGGCAGCGAGCCACATATAGGTGACTGTCCCCAATGACATGCCAAAAAGATTAAGAACCCGGACACAGACGAACCAGACCAGGACGGCAACGAGCACTCCGAGGATCACGGCGGCCGAAGCCATCACCGTCCAGCGCCAGCTCAGTTTCTTAAACAGCAGAAACAGCAGCGCGAGACCGGAGGCCACAAAAAAGAAGACGACAACGGGCCCGTCGACGACACTAATTTTCCAGAAGTCGTTGATCTTGGCTCCACCAATCTTCACTTTGGCCGGGAACAAGTCCCGTACGGATCAGCTCCGCCCGTCCAGAAACGTAGAACGATCGCCCAAACAATGGTTTCACACCTCGCAGTCTCGAGCGGCCCCGGGTGGAACACCGCCGCCTACGCGGGGAAGGGTCTCCCATTACTGCCATCTGACACCCGCTGCCGGGAACACCCCCGCCTACGCGGGGAAGGGTCCGCCCAGAGCGCCGAGATTTCCCCAGCCGTGGGAACACCCCGCCTACGGCTCCTGGAGGCAAAGACTCTCACCTCCTACGGGGCGAGCCATATCACGGAGGCCAGGGCAAGTGAACTGCTCAGATACGCAGCCCGGCTGGTAGATGAAATGGAAGCTACCCTTGCCTCCTGACCACAGACCGGAACCTCCCGAGGAGACCCTTTGGCTGGTGTCCCCGGCCGCGCCTACCCAGAAGCATGCCGCGGAACGCCGCTGCCGCCGCCCCGTAGGAGGAGCCCTCAACAGGACGTGGTAATCAGAGTCCGGTTCAGATCCTGGGCCGGGCGGTTCGCCAATCGCGTGCTTGGGCCAGAATCTGTTGGATAATCGCGCCTTTGACGTTGGCGTAGTGGTTCATTTCACTCCCTGTTTCGCGCCGAGGCAGGTGACGGTCTGCGCAGCGTTCTTTGCCCGAAGACCGAAACCCTCTACCAGGACCTCATTGCCGCCGGCTGTTGAGTATTTGCGAGTTCGGGGGCCGTTGGCGCCCGACCGAGCGAGGGTTTAGGCCTTCACCTGGTCGGGTGGTGTGTTCTCGCATGTTTTGGCCGCCGATCTCGACGCAGATGTTTTTGTGCACGATGCGGTCCATGATCGCGTCGTCGTAGACCCCGGAGCCGAGGCGCAATTGCCAATCTCTTTGGGCATTGGGTGCAGGACCTCATTGTTGACACTTGGTCGTAGCGTCGATCGAGGAGTTCTATTAGCATGCTTCTGGTGCTCTCGTCGGGTTCGTCGACGAGCCATTCATCGATCACCAGGAGCGTGGACGCGGCGGACGTGTTCAGAAACTTCGTCGTCCCGGCGGGTCTATCGCGGGCCAGCTACCAGGCCTCTTCGAGTTCCGGCAGCAGGTGGCCCCCAATGGAGATACCCGGTGGCCCCTCAACGTGCGACTCGCCGCAACGACCAGTGGCCCCGAACGCCAATGACACTGGCCCCCAGCATCGCAAATACTCAGGCTGTTTCAAATGTTCCGAGTACTGCGCCACCTAGGAGCGTGAGTCAGTAACGCCTATTCGGTCTTGATGCCAAGGAATGCGTTCGATGTTGTCGGGTTGGGTTGGGGCGTTACCGACGCGATCGTCGTGGACTGGGGCTCTGTATCTGTTCGTGTGCCGATCGAAAATAGGGTCACGGCCGCGTTGACGGCGCATGGCAGGATCGCTGCCGCCCGTCAGGGCGGTCTCGCCCTGGTCTTTAGGTTGCCGGGCGGCCTCTCCAGGAATTTTGCGTGGCGAGGAGGGCTTTGGTTTGCAGGGTGTGTAGCTTCATCAGGTTGTGGCAGGCAGCGATCAAGTCCCACTCGTGGGCTGCTTGCTCCAACCCGCGCAGCAGCAGGAACTTTCCTTGCCGGGTATGGATCTGACCGAACACGGGCTCCACGATCGCTTTGCGCCGCGCGTAAACGGCGCGGCCTTTCTTCGTCTTCAACTTTCGAGCCATGCGCTCTCGGAGCGTCGCATCGGCGGGGATCCGGCCCCGAGGAACCTCCGGAACGCGTTCGCCGTGCTTGACCCGGCCGGTCGCGATGAAGAACTCGGTCCTGCCGTCGGTGGTTGTTTCCTGGGTCTCGGCATAGTCCAGATTCGCTGCTGAACAATACCCGGCATCAGCGAGGACGTGCCCGGGCAGAACCCCGGTCGTGGAGCGGAGTTTCTCGACCAGGGGCACGACCTGTTCAACGTCCACGCCGATATTCGTCAGCATCGCCGCAACGATCACTTGATGGTCCGCGTCAACGATGGCCTGCGCGTTGTAGGCGTAGTGGAAGGACCCGTCAGCGGTCTTCATGATCCGCGCATCCGGGTCGGTGAAGTTGCGTTGAGCCTTCGGGTTCACGACCGCGTTCTTGGCCGCGTCGTCACCCTTCTGCGCCACAGCATCGTCATCGTCGCCTTTCTCCCGGGCTTTCTTCTCGGCCTCTTTCCGCGCCCGGACGGCCGCGTCGGCCTCCAACGCGGCGCGCGCCTCAGCCAGTTTCACCAGGCGTGACTCCCGCCGGGCCAGTTCCGGCGGCAACTCGTCGCCGCGTTTGTCTTTCCCGAACCGGGCATCCTCAGCCTCATCGATCGCGTCCGCATCGGCCAGCAAGGCGGAGACCTCGTCCGCGAGGACTTTCTGCTTCTCCGTCAACCGGGCGTAACTCATGGCCTTCCGCCTGGACGCGTTCGCACGCACCTTCGTGCCGTCCAACGCGACCTGCCCCAGCGACACCATCCCCGCCGCACGGCACAGTTCCAACGCTTGCAAGAACACGTTCCCCAAGCTCGCGAGGTGGCGTTTGCGGAACCGGGCGATCGAGCGAAAATCCGGTGCCTGCTGCGCGGCCAACCAGCGGAACGCGACCACGTCCACGCACACACGTTCCAGCTCCCGCGAGGAGCGTACCCCGACGCAATACCCGTAAAGCAGAACACGCACCATTAACCGCGGGTCATACGGTGGCTGGCCCTTCGACTTCGCATACGACGCGTAGAACTTCCTCAGGTCGAGCTGGGTTTCGACGATGTCCGCGATGAAGCGCGAGTGGTGATTCTGTGGCAGCCACTCATCCAGCGACGGTGGCACCAGCATCACCGCGGCCGGCTCGAACGCCCGGAACCGTTTATTCACCCCGCCGCCGGCCTCAACACCGTCATCAATGACCGGGTCGACGTGCTCAAGATCAGCCGCAGGGAAGAGACCATCCGAATCGCTTATACCCAATTTTCCCAGACCCAAAACCCCAGCCCAGGAAATCGGTGGGCGTTTTAAACTTTGCCGTTACTGACCCACGCTCCTAGGGGGACGTGAACTTAAGGATTGGCGAGGGTCCACTGCATGCGCGGTGGGCCCGCAGCCATCAGAGTAACCGACGTCCCTGACAACGTCATGTCTATAGGGACTCGAACAGTACGCTTCCCAGGACTGAGCTTGGCGACTGTCTGGACTGTCTGGACTGTTTGGAGGTCAGAGACGGGTCAGCGCGCGTGTGTTTGGGCGGCTGGGAGTTTCCGATGAGTTCGGTGATAGCCGCGAAGAAGCCCCGGCTTCACTGCGCCTGGGGGAGGAGAGAATTCTGTCGGGGCTACTTCGTTTTGGAGTGGGGGACTCCGTCAATAGTGTTACGGGGGATGGGCTGAATGCCAGCTGGACGAACCCATTCCGGCCGGGCTTGGTGCGCGGGTTCGTTCGCGAAACGAGTCGAGGACTGGTTGGTGCGTAGCGTGCCATCCTGTTCCTAGCCTGCAGCTTCTCGGCCGTTGAACGCCATCACCGAACGGCACTTACCGGTCTTCGTCACGCTGCTGAAGACGTGGTGATTGAGCCCACTAATAGCACCCGACTCTGGGGCAGCTTTTCTCAGTCTGACTCACGTGCGATCGGTGCGGGAGCTGGGGCCTGAATAGCCAAGTTTCCTTGAGATGGCGAGGGCGGTTTGTTGCAGGACGGGTTGAAGGGCCTTCATGCGTTCTGCTGGCATATAAGGGGTAATGGCCGAGATGCTTATGGCTGCGACTATCGCGCCACTCCCGTTGTGCACGGGCGCAGCCACGCAGCGAATTCCCGGTTCATTTTCTTCAAGGTCGAGGGTCGAACCTTGTTTGGCGTAGCTGGACATGCGACGCAAAAATAGCTCCCTGAGCTCTTGCGGGGCGTCGAGGTCGTAGTGTTCTCGGTCGAACACGTCTTCCCATCTGCTGGGGCTATCGAGGAGGAGTGCCTTCCCGATACCGGTTTGACTCAACGGCATTCGATAACCAATGCGGGAACGCATTTCGGCGCCGCGTGAGCCAGGGATCTTGTCGACATAGAGAACTTGCCCTTCCTCTTCGATGGCCAAGTGAATGGTATCGAGGTATTTTTTGGATAAAAGTTCCAAAAATGGGCGGGCGACAGTGGATGCCGGGCTCTGGTATAACGCCTGAAATCCGAGTTCGATGAGCGTCGGACCTAGGGAGTAGTCGGCGCCGTGGGTGCTGCGCAGATAACCGAATTGTCCCAGCAGCTGTATGAGCCGGTGTGCAGTGCTGCGACCGATACCCGTCGCCAAGCACACTGTCTTCAGGTCCATGGCGCCGTTCGCTACTGCTCGCACGACTTCTAAACCTCGTGAGAGTGTCTGCGTGCCCGGCAGGTGGGATGTGACGTCGTCAGATGTACTCGCCGAGTCAGTCATCGGTACACACGCTGCTGGCGGATGGGGTGGCCATTCGATTTAACATGATCCCATTATATGAGATGGCGTTTGAAATATTGGGATGATCCCATCAATCTTGTTGAGCGGGCAGGGATGCACATTCCCCTCAGCGAATCAGCAGGGAACCAAGAATCGATGACGAATCAAAGCCGAGCCCGATTGATAGCACTGGACTGGGGGACCAGCTCGCTCAGAGCGTATCTGTTGGGCGCTGCCGGAATTGTGTTGTCGGAGCGTCGGAAAAATTCTGGTGTTCTGGCCGTGACGTCAGATGCGAATCGGGCCGGAACCGATCATAGGCAGGCCTTTGAACACTGCTTCGAGGCGCTCTGCGGCGATTGGCTCACGCTTTGGCCGGACGTTCCCGTCATCGCCTGCGGCATGGTCGGGAGCAATCAGGGCTGGGCCGAGACCCCGTATCGCAAGTTGCCTTCTGACCTTGCCACCGCGGGAATCCTGACTCCCGTTCCAACGAAGCGACACGTCATGGTTCACATAATTCCCGGGCTAATCGTTGATTCAGATTTTCCTGACGTTATTCGCGGCGAAGAGACGCAGGTACTTGGGGCATTGATGAGCGCCCCTCAGCCCAACGCTCATCGGTGCGACGAGCGGATCGTTTTATTGCCGGGGACCCATTCCAAGTGGGTACGGGTTTCGGGAACGACCGTGACCGCCTTCACGACGTACATGACCGGCGAGTTTTTTTCACTGCTCGCGACTAAGAGCACTTTGTCCCTTCAAGCTGTCCGATCGCAGAAACCCGATTGGAAGGCTTTTGCCCGGGGCCTCGAGGTCGCTGCGGCTCCGAATGGTGGAATCTTGATGACGGCGTTCTTAGCTCGCACGCTCGTCATGACCGGCAAGTTGCACCCGACCCAGGTTGAGGATTATCTCTCCGGCCTGTTGATTGGTACCGAAATTGCCGGCATTCGAGCATCCTGGCTCGGCGAATTCTCCGGCGAGATCCTCCTGTGCGGTGAGCCCGACCTCAACGATCGATATCGGCGAGCACTCAAGAGGTTCGGTCTGCAGGTGGCACACGAGACGACTACCTCGGCTGTGGCAGGGATGTGGCACGCCGCCACTGCGGCCGGGCTCCTCTCCGAGACCAGGATCCTGCCCTCCCAACCCTTCCAGCAACATCCTTCAATGTCGAAAGGCTGAACGTGAAATCTACAACCGAAACACCCACGACCTACCCAGGTCTCATCGCGATTCTTCGGGGACTGACGACGGAGGAGGCCCCCGAGGTCGGCCAGTGCCTGTACGACGCCGGCTTCCGTTCCCTTGAGGTGCCGTTCAACTCGCCCGACCCTCTCGCCACGATCACTGCCCTGCGCGAACGGCTTCCACTGGATTGCCTGGTGGGTGCTGGAACTGTCCTCACAGTAGATCAGGTCCGTCAATGCCACGATGCCGGGGGGCAGATCGTCGTCTCACCCAATACCGACACCGCTGTGATTGCAGAAACCGTGCGTCTAGGGATGCAGAGCTTCCCCGGAGCAGCCACGCCCAGCGACGCATTCGCTGCTATCGGCGCCGGCGCGAAAAATGTCAAGATCTTCCCCTCCGAACAGGTCGGGATCAACGGGCTCAAAGCCTGGACAGCAGTCGTTCCCAAAGAAATCCATCTAATTCCTGTTGGCGGCATTGAAGCAACCAACATCGAAATCTGGATGGCAGCCGGCGCAACCGGTTTTGGAATCGGCTCGTCACTGTACAAACCAGGCATCGCTATAGAGGACCTCCGACAGCGCGCCATCGCCATGATTGCAGCCTGGAAATCGGCACTCGCCTCGACAAGGAAGTCAGCATGAAAATCACGAAACTCACCACTTACTCGGTACCACCGCGCTGGCTCTTCCTGAAGATTGAGACCGACGAGGGCATCATCGGCTGGGGTGAACCCGTGCTCGAGGGGCGCGCAGCAACTGTCGCCGCAGCGGTTGAAGAACTCTCCGACTACGTGATCGGCAAGGACCCCCGCAACATCGAGGACATCTGGACTGTGCTCTACCGCGCCGGCTTCTATCGCGGAGGCGGAATCCACATGAGCGCCCTCGCCGGCATCGACCAGGCGCTCTGGGACATCAAAGGCAAAGCGCTCGGTGTCCCGGTACACGAGCTGCTCGGTGGCAAGGTCCGCGACAAGATTCGCGTGTATTCCTGGATCGGCGGCGACCGTCCCTCCGATACGGCGAAAGCGGCAAAGGATGCCGTCGAGCGCGGTTTCACCGCTGTGAAGATGAACGGCACGGAAGAGCTGCAGTTCATCGATACCTGGGACAAAGTCGAAAAGTGCATCGCGAATGTGACGGCGGTGCGTGAAGCCGTCGGCAAAAACGTCGGCATCGGCGTTGACTTTCACGGTCGCGTCCACAAGCCGATGGCGAAAGTCTTGATCAAGGAGCTGGAGCCCTACAAGCTGATGTTTATCGAGGAGCCTGTCCTCAGCGAAAACGTCAGCAGCCTCCTGGACGTCATGAGGAACACCCCCACGCCCATTGCCCTCGGCGAACGGCTATTCTCCCGGTGGGACTTCAAAGACATCATCGCCAGCGGGGCTGTCGATATCATCCAGCCCGACCCGTCACATTGCGGTGGCATCACCGAAGTTCGCAAGATCGCCGCAATGGCCGAAGCCTATGACGTCGCCGTCGCCCTGCATTGCCCACTCGGGCCGATCGCACTCGCCGCTTGCCTCCAAGTAGATGCCAATGTCTACAACGCCTTCATCCAAGAGCAAAGCCTGGGTATTCACTACAACAAGTCCAATGATCTGCTCGACTACGTGGTCGATCCTGGCGTCTTCGCCTACAACGACGGTATGGTCGCCATCCCGAACGGACCCGGCCTAGGCATCGAGGTCAACGAAGAGTATGTCCTCGAGCGCGCCCAGGAAGGTGCCCGCTGGCGCAACCCAGTCTGGCGTCACACCGACGGTTCGTTCGCGGAGTGGTGACCCCGATGTCAAACACGACCACAACGCGCCCGGAAAGGCCCCGCGCACTAGCGGGCACCACCAAAGTCCGTTACGTGATCGCGATAATGCTTTTCGTTACCGTGGTTATCAACTACATGGACCGAGCCAATCTCTCCGTGGCCGCACCACTCATCTCCAAAGAATTTGGTCTGGACACAGCCCAGCAAGGACTCCTGCTATCTGCGTTCGGCTGGACCTATGCCGCCCTTCAGCTCCCTGGTGGCTGGCTCGTTGATCGCGTCCATCCGCGTCTTCTCTACCCGGCGTGTTTGGTCCTCTGGTCAGCCGCAACGATCTTCATGGGTATCGTCGGCAGCTTCGCGGCGCTCATTGTGCTCCGGCTCGCCGTTGGTATCTTCGAGGCCCCCGCCTATCCGATCAACAACAAGGTCGTCACGAGATGGTTCCCCGAGCGGGAACGCGCCACCGCCATCGGGTTCTATACCTCGGGCCAGTTCATCGGTCTGGCTCTGCTGACACCCGTACTCACGTGGCTCCAGTTCGTGCTCAGCTGGCACTGGATCTTTGTTCTGACTGGCGCGGCGGGAGTGGTCTGGGCTCTTGTTTGGTACATCGTCTACCGCAACCCTCGTGAGTCGGCCAAGGCCAACGCCCAAGAAATCGCATACATCAAAGAAGGCGGCGGTCTCGTCGACTTGGATGCAACGCCGACCAAAGCCCCAAGAAAGCGGATTGCCTGGACGGACATGTTTATTGTTCTCCGCCGGCGCAAGCTGTGGGGCATCTACCTCGGCCAGTTCTGCTTGACGTCAACATTGTGGTTCTTCCTGACCTGGTTCCCCAGCTACCTCGTGAACTACCGCCACATGGACTACATCAAGAGTGGATTCCTCGTCTCGCTCCCGTTCCTGGCCGCACTCGTGGGCGTACTTCTCGGCGGTGTTCTTTCCGACAACCTGGTCAAGAGGGGATTCAACCTCGGGCTGGCACGCAAGCTACCGATCATCGCTGGTCTTTTCCTTTCAATGACAATGATCGGGGCGAACTTCACGGACGACACCACTCTCGTCGTCATGTTCATGTCGCTGGCGTTCTTCGGCAATGGCCTGGCATCGATTACGTGGTCTTTGGTCTCGGCAATGGCTCCAGCCCGTCTGATGGGCCTGACCGGTGGCATGTTCAACTTCATCGGTAACCTCTCGTCAATCGCGACTCCCATCGTGATCGGCTTGCTCGTATCCAAGACCGACTTCGCCCCAGCGTTCGTCTATATGACACTTATCACCGCTGCGGGGATCTGCTCTTACGTGTTCTTGGTTGGAAAAGTTGAACGCGTGACCGAATAGCCGGTCGCGAGTTGAGGTGGTGAGAGCAACACCCTGAGTTCTGTGGGGTGTTGTCGATGGCTCGACCGTTGTCGCCTTTGAGTGTCCGTTTGTCGTTTTGGGATGGGGTGGACGCGGGCTGTCGGTGGCCGTCGCGGCGCAGGCTGCGGGGGTGTCGCGACCTACTGGGTATCGTTGGTTAAGCGAGCATCAGAAGGTGCTGCCCTCACCGGTTCAGGATTTCAGTGTTGCCCGTGTCGGGCTCTTATCGTTGCGAGAGCGCGAAGAGATCGGATTCCAGGGCGCCCGGTGTCAAGGGGTGCGTCGCATCGTAGCGGCGCTGGGCCGGGCGCCATCAACGATCATCCGGGGAGCGACCAGAAACCTGGTCACTGGCCGGTATGTGCCCTCGGTGGCGCAGGAGCAGACCTGGGCATCGGCTCGCCGGCCAACAGCCCGGAAGCTGGACGGGTTAACTCTCTGCGGGAGCAGGTCACCACGATGCTCACGACTGGATGCCCGCGAAATCAGGGTCATCCAGGTCAAATCCGGCGGCGGGGGTGATCTCCATTCGCGTTATCGACAGCGTTCTGGACTTGGCCGCGAGTTTCACGAAGTATCCGAGCGTGGACTGGGGGATGTCGGTCTTGACGATGTCGGACCCTGATGAGGCGATAGCCTCGAACTTGCTCATCACATTGACCGGGTTCGCTTGTTCGAGAATCGCTGGATTTGGCGTTGCCTGGCGATCCGGGCGTACTCGTCATCATCGTGCCGGGAGCGGGCCTAGCACATCGCGTCGTAGTCATTGGGGTTTTGCATTCCCGGTTCAATCCAGTCAGCGCCACTGACAAGGTTCTCGTCCCCGCCCACGGGAACCCGGGTCTCCACGTTGATGTTTATCCCGTCCAGGGCTTCGATCAAGGTCGAGAAGCCCTGCATGTCGAAGAGGACGTAGTTCTGGATCGGGATACCGAGGATCACAGACGTGGCATCCCGCATTCCCTCTATTTCCGGCGTCGATCCGTTCGCCATCGCGTCCGGGTACACAGCTCCGGGGTTTTCAGGCCCGTTAATTTGCTGGCCGCGCGCCGCCGCCCGGACACTGTTGCAATATTCACGGCTGGCGCTGACGACCCTGGGGTGCTCGCTGGCCAACGACTCGTTGCACCTGCTGCGCAAGCTGTCGGCATGGCTGCGACCCTGCGGGAGATCTCAGGCGGCGGACACTCGATTCGCGCACTGGACGGGGCCTGGACATTGGCTTCGATGTCCTCTACCCACGGTTCGGCCTATTCCAACCAGCGGCGGGATGACTGACCTCAGTAATACTGCCCTCGGCGCGCGCTCCATGACCCAGCCGACGGGGAAGGCCTCGGGGTCCGGCCAGGACGGCGGTGTGGCAGTGCGGGCAGTACAAGTAGGGGTGTGCGGTAGTTCCGGCGGATTCGAGCCGGTGATGACAACTCGCACACGTGAGGGACCCGTCGTCGTGATGCATGGGCCAATTATGCCTACTTCAGCCAGAGACACGCCAAAAGCTACTTCATTGTATCTCTTCGTGCGCTCGCGGGCCCGCTAGCCAGCCACGGTTTGGGTCCCTGGTCGGCGGGAACTGTCGGGGCGGTCAGTCGAGTTCGGGGCAAAGCTGCAGCTGGTGCGATCTTCGATGGTCAACGGGATCGACGACGTGGGCGTCTTCCCCGACCGTAGCTCCCTAATCCGGCTCGGTGTCGACGCCGAACGGGGGCTTCATCTCTCAGCGGCCGATGGTCGGGCTCGCCGCGGCGAAGGTCCGCAGCCGCACCCGTGGCCGACCCGCTCTGATGAAGTAGGAGCGCGTCGTGATCGCCCGACGTACGCGGACCGAACGAACCAGCACCGGTCGACCGTAAGGGCTGTCAGCGCCAGCGGATCACTTTTCAACGAGTGTCGACAAGGGGAACCCTCTACGGGACACTTCTGGGACGTCAGGAGTCTGCGGGCTGGTCGTCATCCCAGAACACATTGCGACAACGATGAAGGTGGGTTCGGCTTAGATTGCCCCAGACACTCCGAAACAGCCGAAGTGGGTCCCGCTTAGATCGCCCAGGTGGGTTCGAATAACGCTGCCATCGTTGGCCCTAGTGGTGGCGGGCCTGGAATGAATGGCAGTAGAGCCGCGGTGAGGATAGTCGCGACGATGGCCGTAGTGACCAGCAGGTCGATCATTCGTGTCGCGGCGCGATCGAAGATCCGGTCCTGATGGATGTACCCGACCAGCGTGGTCGTAGACCAGGCCGAACGCGGTCTGGCTGCCCGAAGCCAAATTGAGCATCAGTTTCTGCTGATCGGATGCCTCGTACGGCGGGGTCACCGCGAAATTCCGATTTGCCAACTTGCGTCCACTAATAATTCCTCACGCATCTGATCTCCGTTGCTGGCTGCTGGAGTCCGGGGTAAGTGATAGGAATTTGCTTGTGACGAGCCAATCGACGCGCGATGCTGGTCGAGGCCTCACGAATGTAGCACGCGTCGCCGCCCGGTCCCGCTTTCATGGCAGCGACTACGCCACTCTGCGGGACGCGACCGTGGAGGCGTGCCGTCGCCAGCACTTGTATCGGTTCTCGGTCCATGCGTTGATCTTGATCTTCGCCTCCTTTTGGTCGGCTAGTTACGGTGCAATAGGATTCGGTCTTCAACGTCGCCGAGGACGTTTCGGCTATAGCGTTAACCGAGCATGGATCGGCCAGTCGGGGTCAAGGGTTCGGGATGAGGTTTTCGCGACGTGCGAGCCTTCGGGTCGCGAATCGCGGTGGTTCGCGAGGATACCTATCTGGACTGACGTGGCGATTGAGCGCATCCGTCTGGGGTGGCTGGGCCTAGACGGCGGCGGGTGTCGCCGTCTTCGGGCCGACCTGCGCTGCCAGCGCCGCGAGCACGTCTGCCGAGGTTGCGGCCGACCGCAGGGCCGTCCGGAAGGCGGGCTTCATCAGGGCGCGGGACAGTTGGGCGAGCACCTTCAGGTGCTCGGTTCCGGCCGCGGCCTCAGGGACGGCGATCATGAAGATCAGCGTGGCCATGGACCCATCGGCGGAGTCCCAGTCGATGCCCTGCGTGCTGCGGGCGAAGGCCAGAACCGGGGCGGTCACACCGTTCGACTTGGCGTGCGGGATCGCGATGCCGTCGCCGATGCCTGTTGTGCCGTGCTCTTCGCGGGCGAGGGCGGCCCGGGTCACGAGGGCCTCGTCGGTGACGCGGCCGGTCCTGATCATCAGGCCGGCGAGTGTGTGGATCATTGCGTCTCGGTCGGTCTCGTCGGCATCGAGCATGATCGTGCGCTCGTCGATGTAGTCGAGGATGGTCTTCGCCGGGGTGACGGACGCCGGGACGGGCCCGGGCGTCGCCGGGTCGTCCGTGCCGGCATCCGCGACCGGCGTCTTCGCCCTGCGCGTGGACAGGCCGAGCAGCAGCACCGACACGAGGGCGGTGACGACGGCGCCGATGAGCAGGGCGGCGAAGTACATCGGCACCCCGGAGACGGCGCCGAAGATGGCGACGATCGGGCCGCCGTGGGGAACGGAGTCGGTGACGCCGAAGAGGGCGGCGATACCGCCGGCCACTGCGCCGCCGATCATGTTGGCCGGGATGACCTGCAGCGGCTTGGCAGCGGCGAGCGGGATGGCGCCCTCGGTGATGCCGAAGAACCCCATGAACAGGGCGGCGATACCGGCCTCACGTTCGGGCTTGGAGAAGTACCGGCCACGGATCAGGGTGGCGAGTCCCATGCCCAGCGGCGGAACGGCGATCGCCGCGGCGACCATGCCCATCGGGGCCGGGTTGCCGGATGCGATCAGCGCGCTCCCGAACAGGAACGCTGTCTTGTTGACGGGACCGCCCATGTCGAAGGCGACCATGGCGCCGAGGATGAGGCCGAGGATGATGACGCTGCCGCCCTGGAGCCCGGTGAGGAAGGTCGTCATCGACGAGAAGACCCAGCTGATCGGCTGGCCGAGGGCGAGCACGAACGCGCCGCCGACGATCACCGTGGTGAGCACCGGGATCACGAGGATCGGCATGATCGGCTTGATGAAGCGGTGCACCGGGATCTTCTTGATGCCGAGGGCCACGAAGCCCACCAGGAAACCGGTGACGATGCCGCCGATGAAGCCGGCGCCGGACTCGGAGTGGTAGAAGGCCCCGGTCGTGGCGATCCAGCCGCAGATCATGCCCGGGGCGAGCCCGGGCCGGTCGGCGATCGCATAGGCGATGAATCCGGAGAGAATCGGCACCATCAGGGTGAAGCCGAGCACGCCGATCTGATTGAGCGTCAGCCAGAAGCTTCCCTCCGGGATCACGAGCCCCTTCGGGGTCGCTTCGCCGCCGAGGGAGAGCGAGATCGCGATCAGGAGCCCGCCGACCACGACGAAGGGGATCATGTATGAGACGCCGTTCATCAGGGCGCGGTACAGGGTGCCTCCGAAGTCGGCCGTGCCGCTGCTCGAGGCGGCTGTTTCCCGGCCGGAGCGCTCGCCCGCGGCGGACGGCTCGGCGGCGAGGGCGTCCCGGATCAGTGCGGCGGGGCGGTGGATGCCGTCCGCTACCCTCGTGGAGATGATCCGCTTGCCCGCGAAGCGCGAGCGGTCGATCTTGGTGTCGGCCGCAATCACGATCGCGTCCGCACGGTCGATGTCGTCCTGGCTGAAGGTGCCTTCCACGCCGACCGAGCCGTGCGTCTCGACCTTCATCTCGTAGCCCAGCTCCGCCGCGGCGCTTTCGAGCTTCTCCGCCGCCATGTAGGTGTGCGCGATGCCGGTGGGGCAGGCCGTGATTCCGAGGATCAGGATGCTCGGTGGTGCCGCTTTCGCTTCGAAGAGGGGTTGGGACATGGTTGGAGAGTCCTTCCCGGGCAAGGCCAACCGGAACTTCCGTGAGCACCACAGCCCAAATTCATAAGCTTGGCGAAGCTTATCATCGCCCCCAAAAGTGGGTGCCTGCCTCAGCCCCATGACCTGACGGATTTCCCGGGGGCGGGGGCGTCCTCCGCAATCGTCCGCCGCAATCGGGGTGGTCGACATGACGTCGCGCATTTACAGCGGCACGGCTGCCTGAGGGATCCTGGCGGTCGTTAGCGAGGGCAGTGCCGCAGCGTCCGTTTCGTGCAGCGAATCGTCGAGCGCGCCGTTGAGGCGAGAGTTGCCGTGGAGGGCGTTGGTCTCGGCCGATGTCTCGTCCCCGACCAGGCGGAGGCAGGCGTCGGTCATGCCGCGCACTGCGGAGGCGATGATCGGCGACCACATCAACGACCGGCGCTGGAGAGCTACGGAGCGCCTCGTGCAGGCCGGGGCGGCCCGATTGTGCCCCCCCCGAGACGACCGGGTTCGACGGCGGTAGGATGACCAGTTCAGTATCCTTGAGGGCGGTGAGCACCTCGCGGGACAAGGCGGCGGCCTCCACCCTGACCTGCACTAATTGGGGCACTTCGACCCGGTGCTGAGCGTGGTAGCGCACCCAATACTTCTCGAGGTGGATCGGCTTTGATCGCCGTTGGTGAGCGGGGTCCAGGTGTAGGGGGCGTGCCGTGCTTTCGGCTCTCTCGATAAGCTCATGTCTATGGCGCGACTACAGTACATCCACCAACACTGCATGGTCTGTGGGTCCGAAGAGGACTTCAAGCTACTCGACGAGCACGACGGACACTTCCCGACTTTCATGGTGTGCACACAGTGTGGGCAAAAAATCCCAGTTCTGGGTTGCATCCCGCGGCGTAGTTGACGGCGGAAACACGTCAATATCCTTGATCGGCCTCGTGTCTTTCTTCGCGGTATACGTCATTGTTAATGTCGCTTGCGGCTCATATCCGGTCCAACGCTGGACGGCCACCAGCTAGCTTTCCGACTTGCCAGGGACGAGCGGATGCAACCTGGTCACATCCCTCGTGTCGGGGCTGATACGCGTCGTGGCCGTGGCCGTGACCCGCACCAGCCCCGGCGCCGGCGGGCGCACGGGGTGGGACCCATACCCGAACTCACTGCGGTCTAATTGGAAGCACTGACCTGCACGGGGTCGAGAATGTCCACTCCTCAGCGGGACGAGACCAAAACATCTCCGCCGTACTTAGCGTTAGCGACGCTCATCACGGCTGGCCACATCCGGTGCCGGGCGGTGGCCGCCTGTACGGTTGCGCGCGATGTGCCAGGAGCGCGCAGGTCGTCGAAGTAGGTGGTGCGCTGGTCCTTATCGCCGGTGACGCTCATCACACCGACGACGGTCGCGACCTTGCTGCTCGCCCCGCCCATCCAGGTGTCCTTGTTGCCGTCTGTGGTACCCGTCTTACCGATCATCGGGACCTTGGGGCTCGTGGCCGAATTGGAGGCGATTGCGGTTCCGCGGGTCATGACCTGTTGCATGGCGGTCGTCATGCCGGCCGCGACGTTGGGGTCGACCGACTGGTGGCAGTCGCTCGTCGGCGCCGGGAGTGCTGTTCCGTCGGAGCCGGTGATGTGGTCGATCACGATCGGGCTGCAGGTGGTGCCCTTGTTGGCGATGCCGGCGAAGGCGACCGCCATGCTCAGCGGCGCGACCTCGTTGGTACCGAGCACCGCGGAGGCGCCCTGCTCGAGCGGGGCGCCGTCGGCCCGGGTCACGTCGAAGGCCTCTGCGGTCTTGCGGATGGCACACAGGTCGAGTTTCTTCGCCATGCCGATGAAGCCCGTGTTGATGGACCCGATCGTGGACTGCAGGGCGCTGTAGTTGGCGCCGGTCTCGGACGACGAGTCGTTCTTCGGGTTGTAGCCGGGGAAGCTCACGGTGCCTCCGGTGGCGCAGCTGTCCCGGAAGGTGCCCCAGTTCGATTTGATGCGGGAGTCGACCCGTTCGTTGAGCGAGTGCCCCTCGGTCAGCCACTCCGCGAGCGTGAAGACCTTGTACATCGAGCCGGGCTGGAACCCGTGTGAACCACCTTGGTCGACGTTGGTGTTGTAGTTGATCCCCGTGTAGTTCGCGCCGGTGGCCTGTACTGCCGGGTCCTGGCTGTAGTCCTTGTTCTGGGCCATGGCGAGCACCTTCCCGGTGCCCACTCCCACGCTCACGGCCACGCCGCCGACGTCCCAGCCGGGGAAGGTGTCGGGAACGTTAGCCTTGAGCGTGGCCTCGGCCGCCTGCTGCAGGTCGAGGTCGAGGGTCGTGTACACGTTGAACCCCCCGCGCCGGAAGTTCGCCATCCGCGTCGTGTCGTCTGCGCCGAAGACCGGGTTGTTCTGCAGGGTGTTCACGACGAGGTCGCAGAAGTACGCGCTGCCACCGGCGGTCTGGCAGCCGGTCGAGGGCTCGTGGATGCTGGGCTCGACGGCCGAGGCGATCGCGGCATCATGGTCGGCCTGGTTGATCTTGCCGTACTTGAGCATCTGGTCGAGGATGTAGTCGCGGCGGTCCTTGTTCGCGGCATACCCGTTCGCGGCGCCGTTGGTGGCGCTGTCGGGCTGGTCGAGCTGGAACTTGACCGGGTTGTTCACGATCGCGACGAGGCTCGCGGCCTGCGGGAGTGTCAGCGTCGCCGCGGTCGCGCCGTAGTAGTACTCCGCCGCGGATTCGATCCCGTAGACGGTGCCGCCAAAGCCGATGATGTTCAGGTACTGGCGGAGGATGTCGTCCTTCGCGTACTTCTTCTCCACCCCGATCGCCAGGCGCATCTCTTTGAGCTTGCGATCGGGAGTGGTTGCGGTCGCCGCGTCATAACAGTCCGACTTCTTCCGCGCATCCGTGAGCACTTCGCACTTCTGCACCAGCACGTTCTTGACGTATTGCTGGGTGATCGAGGACCCACCGCGTACATCACCGGTGGCGACAGTCGTGACAATCCCGGTCACCGTGCCCTGCAGATCGATGCCGCCGTGTTCATAGAAGCGCGGGTCCTCTGCAGAGGTCGCGGCGTCCTTGACGAACTCGTTAATCGCATCCGAGGAGACCTCGACGCGGTTCTGGTCGTAGAACGAGGCCAGGAGATAGGGGGCACCCGTGCTCGTGGTCGCGTAGATATTGCTCTTCTGCGAGAGCTGATCGATCTTCAGATAGTCCGGCAGGTTCTCGAAAACGCTGATCGTGTTCGTGGCCGCGATCCCGGAGAGGGCCAATGCGGGAGTCACCGCGGCAGCAACCAGGGTACCGGCCACGGCACTCATCGCGATAAAGCCGAGGAACCCGCCGAGCGCCCCGAGTCGCCGTTCCACTGCTGTCTCAAATGATTGTTCCCGTGGCTTAGACACTTCTGGCGTCGCCACGTGTGACTTCCCAGCCAGCCGAGTTCCTATGACGCACATTCCCCCACGATTCCCCACGTGTTCCTGACCCGCCATGCGATAAACGCATAGCCGACCTTCCTCGACAAATCTAGATGATTGGTCCCGAATAGTCGTAGGCGATGAGGGATCGTGTGCGGGGTGCGTCGATCAGCCAGTTGGGTCAGATCGCGGCTGAGCTGGGGCTGAGTTTCGCCCCGACCCGGGGTACACGGTAGAGGGGGATCGGCCGATGTGTTTTTCGAGGCTGAGTTGGCTTTTCAGAGTGTCGAAGACGGACTCGAGCCACTGGCGGATGTCGCCGAAGTTTCCGATTCGGGGTTTCTTGTCTTTGCGGTCGGGAAGGATCAGTGGGCGCCGATGCTTCCACATAGCTTCGATGTCGTGGGTTGTGAAACTTCTGTCGCGCGGATGGTTTGACCGGTGCGAATCACGTGGAGATCCTCTTCTCGATCGTTCAACGCAAGGTCGCCAAACCCCAAAACTTCCCAGACCGCGCCGCCCTCGTAGACCGGCTGCTCCGTCACACCTCTTACCGCGCGGAAATGGTGGCATGAATCGAGGCTGCCCTTGCGGTCAAGAACGTCACAGTGGTGGGGTGCGTGCCATCGGGGCGAGCCCGGGAGGCACCCGTTATGGATTTAGCGGATGCGTTGCGATGATCACGATCGCCACCCACTGACAAAGGAACGCGACCACCGTGAGGCTGTGAAAGATCTCATGGAATCCGAATACTCCGGGCACAGGGTTCGGTTTCTTCAAGCCGTAGATGACGGCGCCCACCGAGTAGCAAAGGCCACCGATCAGGATGAGCGTCATCATCGCGGCGTTCGCCTGGAAAAAGTCAACGATGAACATGAGAGAGCCCCAGCCGAGCGCGAGGTAGAGCGGCACGTACAGCCAGCGTGGTGCGGTGATCCAGAACATCTGGAACGCGATTCCTAGAATCGCCCCGCCCCAGATCAGGGACAGCAGCAGCAACGATTTGGCCGGGGGCAGGGCCAGCACCGTGATCGGAGTGTATGAGCCCGCGATCAGTAAGAAGATGTTCGCGTGGTCGATGCGCTTGAGGATCAGTTTCGTGCGCGGCTTCCAATTGAAGCGATGGTATAAAGCCGAATTGCCGAACAGGAGCAGCGAGCTGAGCACAAAAACGAAGGAGCTCCACTGGGCAACGGACCCGTCGGCGAGGGTAAGCAGCACGATGCCCGCCACGATCGTGACCGGAAACATGCCGGCATGAATCCAACCCCGCCATGTGGGCTTGAGGTCTTCGGGTCGGGGAACCCCGGCGTCAAGCAGTGGAAGATTTGGGATGTCTCGCCCTGTGGTGTCCTGGCTGGTGGTTTCTTCCCTGATAACATCATGCCCAGTATTTTCTGCGGCCATTGAACCAGAATACTGCAGGGCGCGTGCCGGAAGCGGCGCGGGTCGCCGGACTGGAATCGCGTAATTGTGTGCAGAACTGACGATCCTTTGGATGCGCGACATTCTCTATCGGGTACTAGTCTTCAGCGCGGACTGCCCGAAACCCTTCGGTGTGCGAGTGCGGGGGCCGGGGAGCGTCTCGCGCCGGCTTCAGTGGGCGACGCCGGGGCGCTGGGTCCCGGCCCGGAGTTGCGCCTGCGCATAAATGAGCGTAGTCCTTAATGAGTCAACTCATTGGAGGCGTCATGGCCGGTCTGTCGGAGTACCCGGACGCGAAACGCAGCCCTACCCGAGGCCGCCGCGAACGAAGCATGCAGGACAAGCAGTTGCGGATCTTCTCGGCCGCGGCCGCTCTCTTCACCGAGCGCGGGTTCGACGCTGTGGGGACGCAGGAGATCGCCGAACGCGCCGACGTGGCTGTCGGCACGGTGTTCCGGTATGCCTCGTCCAAGGCCGAGCTGCTACTCATGGTCTACAACCGCGAACTGCGCGACGCGATCTACACCGGCGTGCGGGCCTCGGCCGAGGCCGCTGACCCGGTCGAATCGGTGAACGTGCTCGTCCAGGCCGTGCTGGCGAGCTCGGCGCGCAACCCGGCCAACGTCATCGCCTACCAGCGCGAGCTGCTGTTCGGTTCGGCCACCGACGAGCACCGGACCGCGGGCCTCGCGCTTGTCGGCGAGCTCGAGGACGCGATCGCGTCCCGTCTCATCGCGGCGGCCCGGTCAGCCGGGGCCGATGGCGAGCCGGTCCTGCGCGAGGGACAGCGGGCCGCCCGCACCGTCTTCGCGGCGCTGGCGCTCCTGCTTGCCGGGCCGTCCACGGGCGCGCATCCCGGAGCGGACCCCATCGAAGAGCTTCGCGGGCAGGTCACGCAGATCGTGCGTGGCTTCCTCGCCACGTTGCCATCAATTATCGAAACATATTAGGGAGACTGACTATGTACTACAGCAGCGGAACTATGGAGGCGTTCGCGCGTCCCCGCAAGCCT
>NZ_JASJVI010000051.1:0-27376 GCF_035019865.1 Cryobacterium sp. 10I5 | reverse complement strand
CCGCGGCGGACTCAGAGGCCGGCGGATGCCGCGGCCCGGCGTCGCACGGCGGCCGTGATCTCCCGGCTCCTCCAGTCGATGAGGTGATCGCGGCTGAAGCCGCGACCGCACAGCCCGCAGGCAAGGGCACGCGTCGGCCTCCGGTACCGATAGTGGATGTGGCCGGCCGGGCACGTGCCCACCCACGGGGCGAGTTCGTTGGCGATCTCGCCGTCGTGCGTGCGCTTGCCGTCGTAGCCGAGGTCGCGGGCGATGGCCTTCCACTTCGGGCCGTGGCCGGCGCGCGGACCGGCGAGCGCATGCCCGACCTCGTGGAGCAGGATCTGGTGCACCTCGTCGTCCTCGTAGCGGGAGGCGAGGTAGCGCGAGACGGTGATGCGTTTCGCCGTGAAGTTGCAGAGCCCGGCACGTTTCTTAGCGTTGTCGAACGCGAAGGTCCAGCCGGCATCGAGGTGCAGGTCGATGAGCGCTTCGGCCCAGCACCGCACGCGGGTGAGGTCCGCCATCAGGGCGCCGCCGCAAATCCTGCGGGCTCATTCGCTTGCGGCGCCACCCGAATGTCGCGCGCCAGGGGCCTGGTCTGCTCCACTCGAACCGAGTAGAGCCTGTCGTCACCGGCGGCTCGGGTGCCGCGGCCATCCGTGTTGTTCGTCACAAACCACAGTGTGCCATCCGGGCCGGGCACCACGTCGCGCAGCCGGCCGTAGGTGTTGACGAACCATGCGCTCGCCGCACCTGTTGAGGAGTCGACCCGCCAGAGTCGCTCGCCCCGTAGCGCCGCGAGGAACAGAGTGTCCCCGACGATCGCGAGCCCGCTCGGACTGGCCTCGGACGTGCGCCACTGCACGACCGGGTCGGTGTACCGCGGGTCGTGCGCGATGCCCTCGGCGTCCGGCCAGCCATAGTCGGCTCCCGGCGTGATCAGGTTGAGTTCGTCCCACGTCGACTGCCCGAACTCGCTCGCCCACAGCCGGCCGCGCGAATCCCAGGCGATGCCCTGCGGATTCCGGTGCCCATACGAGTAGACGAGCGTCCCGAACGGATTGTCCGGCGGCACAGCGCCGGTCGGCGTCATGCGGAGAATCTTCCCACCGAGCGATCCGAGGTCCTGCGCGGCCGCGGTGTTCCCGGCGTCGCCGGTCGTCGCATAGAGCATGCCGTCCGGCCCGAAGCGGATGCGCCCGCCATCGTGATTGCCTGCCCGTGGGATCCCCGAGAGCACCGGTTCGGGGTTCCCGAGCGTGAGGCTTCCGAGGGTGCCGGTGAGCGGCATCCGCACGATCTGGTTGGAGGTGGTGCCGGTGAAATACGCATATACCCAGCCCCCGGGTCCCGCGCTGGGGGCCCCGACGGCCGCGGCGGGGTCTGCGAGGTAGGCGAGGCCGAGCAGGCCGCCCTCGCCGCGCGCGACGACACCGGGAACCGTGCCGGCGTCGCGGAGTCCGCCGGACAGCAGCTCGCGCACGCGTGCGGTGCCCCGTTCACTGATCAGGGTGCCGCCGCCGGGCAGGCGGAGGATCGACCACGGCACCTCGAGGCCGGAGGCAAGGACGACGGGGTCCCCGACCGGCTCGACCGGCCCCGCGCCCGCACCGGGCCCCGCGCCCGCACCGGGTCCGGTGCTCGGGCTACCCGGTTGCGCCCCGGGGCCAGGACTCGGCACACCGGTCGCACCGGGGGAGGGCCTCACGGGCGACGGTTCCGACGATGCAGATGCGGCCGCGGGCGTCCCTGGCGCGGCGGAGGTGCACGCCACCAGCACCGGGGCGATCACCGTGACCACTGCGAGCACGGCCAGGTGCCGGACCACCCGGCCGGCACGGCGCGCCGAACGCTGGGCATGCCGCAGTCCGCGCGGCTGCTTCGGCGGGAGCGCGCACCCCCGTGCCGGCGCGTGCGGCGGCATCCACTCGTCCACTGCGACCTCCCGACTCCTCCTGCACCGGCCCGCTGCCGCGGGGCCTGCCCTACCGTGTGCCCGCGCATCCGGAACAGTGTGGGGGAACCGGCTACGCCCGTTCCCCCAGAATGCCCCCGTTCACCGACATCGACCACCGGGTTGCCGCAGCGCCCTCCGCGTGGTCCGTTCCCGCAACTGCCGTCGCGACTGTTTGCGCAGCCCGCTCCCACATCGGCGGGCGCGGCTTGCGGAAACCGGCGCGGGCGTGAGCCCGGGAGGGCGCGGCCTGCGGAAACCGGCGCGTGCGTGTGCGCAAACCGGCGCGGGCGAGCGGGCTAGCGGAGTTCGGCGCGACCGGAGAGCACGCCGCTGACCGTCGCGACGACCGCAAAGACGCCGCCGATGATCGGCAGGCCCATGTCCCACCAGGCGATCGCGGCAGCACCGAAGACGGCGATCTCGATGATCGCCTTGCCGAACGGGTCGAGCCGGAAGACGGCCTTGGGCGAGCGGAACAGCGCCCAGAGCGTGATCGCGAACGCGGGCGCGACAATGCCGACGAGGAGCGCAGGCCACGGGAAGGGCCACGTCGTGAAGCCCCAGATCGCGAGGGTGACGAACGCGAACAGTTCGAGCAGGAATCGCAGGATGTCGTTGAACCCGATCTTCGGCAGGGCACGGGAGTCAGTCACCCGCCCACTCTACCGTTCCCCGAACATCACCTTTCCGGTCGACAGCGGCCGGCGGAACGGTCACTCCCGACCGGAAGGGGAACGGATGCCGCCCGACTACTTGAAGATGATCGTGCGGGCGCCGTCGAGCAGTACCCGGTGCTCGGCGAACCACGTCACCGCCTGCGTGAGGGTGCGGCTCTCCTCGTCCTGGCCGATCGCGACGAGCTCGGCCGGCGTGCGGGAGTGGTCCACCCGGACCACGTTCTGCTCGATGATCGGGCCCTCGTCGAGGTCGCTCGTCACGAAGTGGGCGGTCGCGCCGATCAGTTTCACGCCGCGCGCGTGGGCCTGCTTGTACGGGTTCGCACCCTTGAACCCGGGTAGGAACGAGTGGTGGATGTTGATGGCCCGGCCCTCGAGGACCGCGCACAACTCCGGGGACAGGATCTGCATGTACCGGGCGAGCACGACGAGTTCGATGTCGTTGTCCTCGATCGCCTCGATGACCCGGGCTTCGAAGGCGGCCTTGCTCGCGGCATCCGTGATCGGGAGCGACTCGAACGGCACCCCGTAGAAGCCGACGAGGTCGCGCAGGGTGCCGTGGTTGCTCAGTACCAGCGGGATCTCGATCGGCACCTGGCCGCCCCGGTGCCGGAACAGCAGGTCGTTCACGCAGTTGCCCGCGGTCGAGGCGAGCACGAGGGTGCGGAGCGGCCGGCCGACGACGTCGATGACCGACACCATGTCGTAGCGCTCGGCGACGGGCGCGAGCGCTGCCGTGAGCTCGTCGCGTGAGGCGTGGGTCTCGATCTGGAGCCGCATGAAGAACCGGCCGGTGTCGGCGCTGGTGAACTGCTGGCTCTCGGTGATGTTGCCCTGGGCCTGCACGATGGCGCCGCTCACGGCGTGGACGATGCCCGGCTGGTCGACGCAGACGAGAGCAATGACCCAGTGATGGTGTGCGGGCAGCGGAGTGGAACTAGTCATCCGTCTAGGCTATCGGCTGCTGCCCGGCCGTCGGTTAGGCTGGATGCGGCCGGCACAAGCGACAGGCCCCGGGCGCGCACGCTGCGCGCACACGATCCGGCTGCGCCGGCCCTGCCCCGCCCGGGCCCCAGGCCCAGCCCTCTGTGAGCACACCCATGTCCCTGACTTCGCCGATCGAGCTGCCCCGCTTCGATCCCGCCAACACCGCCACCGCGCACACCGACCGCCCCCGAACCGGCTCGGTCGCCTCGACTCCTCCGGCCCGTTTCCCCTGGATCGGGCTGCTCGCCCTCTCCGGCGCCGTGTTCCTCTCCGTCACCTCCGAGATGTTGCCGACCGGCCTGCTCCCCGAGATGAGCGGATCGCTCGGCGTGCCGCAGTCGCAGACCGGCCTGCTCGTGAGCTGGTTCGCGTTCACCGTCGTGCTCACAAGCACCCCGCTCGCCCTGCTCACGAAACGCCTGCCCCGGCACGGCCTGATCGTCTTCGTGCTCCTCGTCTTCGCACTCAGCAACGTGCTCACCGCGCTCGCCCCCAGCTACGAACTCGTCGTCGCCACCCGGGTGCTCGGCGGCCTGGCCCATGGCCTGTTCTGGGGCGTCGTCGGCGCATACTCCGCCCACCTGGTGCCCAAGGAACAGATCGGCCGGGCGATCTCGATCACGATCTCCGGCGGCACCCTCGCCTTCGTCTTCGGCGTTCCGCTGGGTACGGCGGCCGGGCATGCGCTCGGCTGGCGATTGTCCTTCATCCTGCTCGCCGTGCTCATGCTCATCGGCGCCGCCCTCGTCTGGCGGTTCCTGCCGAAGGTCGAGCACTACGTGGCCCCGCCGCGCAGCGACCGGGGCGCGCCGGCGCAGCCAGCGGATGCCGCGGCATCCGCCCCCGCCGCATCGGACGCGAGCGCGGCGCCGGTCGAGTCGGACCCGGCAGCCGTGACCGACCCAGCGACCGTGACTCACCCGGCCCCGACAGCGGCTCCGCGTCCCCAGGCCCCCGCGCGCCGGGACCCGACGATCGCTCCCGTCGCCCTGATCTGCGTCATCGCGGCCCTGATCATGATCGGCCACTACTCCTTCTACACGTACATCGCGCCGTTCCTGATCGACGGGCTCGGGGTCGATCCGTCCGCGATCGCCCCGTTCCTCTTCGCCTACGGGATCGCCGGCGCCGTCGGACTGCTCCTGAGCGGCACGGTCTTCGCCGACCGGCCCCAGCTCGGCATCGTGCTCGGACTCGTCGTGAGCGCGGTCAGCGTCTCGGCGCTGAGCATCTGGAGCGGCATGCTCCCGGTCGCCATCGTCGCGTTCCTGCTCTGGGGTATCGCGTTCGGCGCGCTCCCCGCCCTGCTGCAGACCCGCCTGATGCACACGGCCTCGCGTCGCATCCGCGACACCGCGAGCGCCTTCTACACGACCGCGTTCAATACCGGGATCGGCGGCGGCGCCCTCCTCGGCGGGATCCTCCTCGAACGCTCAGGCATCACCTCCGTGCCGTTCGTCTACGTCGGGATCCTCGTCGCCGCGCTCGTGCTCGTGCTGGTGAGCCAACTGGTGATCCGCCGCCGCTCGGCCGCGTGAGCGAACGCTCGCACGCAGGTCCTCTTACCGACGCGTTGGCGATGGTGCAGGCCGCTGGGGAGGCGCCGGCACCGTCGGCGGGGCAGTCGAACTCCGCTGGACATGCGCGGCGTGCTGGGGAAGTTGTGAGCGATGGTCCGCGGAACGCCGGGGGGATTGGGCCGAGTGCCGCCCGGAAGAGCGAGCCGAGCTCGTCCCCTGGGCCACTCGCTCGTGCGCCCGGCCAGCTGCAGGGCCGCCCAGGCGCAGCCCAGGGTCGTCGAGCGTTGGCACGGCCACCGTGGCCAGTGGCCGGCTGGTCTGCAGGGACGAATCGTCCCCATAGATGCTCCGCGCGGTTGCCCGACGGTTCCGTCCATTGACAAGGTCAGTCAGGTAGATCTTCGGCAGAATTTTCGTCACGGCCAGAACAACATAGATCACCGTGTTGATTCCGACGAAGGCCGAAAAGATCGCGAAGAAGGTCGAGGCCAGGACGGAATCGGGCAACAGGATGCCGGTCGGCACGGCTTGGGGTCGTGTAAGCGACAGCACCGTGAAGAGCGGGAGAACGGGGATCAGGCGGCCCTCACAGTTCGGTTCTGCATGCTGGAGTGTTCCCACGCCGCCTGCCTGCCCAGGGTGATGTCGATGATGCCCTTGACGTAGACCACGTTCAGGAACATGTCGAAGCACAGTTCCGGAAGCACGGTGAGGGCGAGCAGCCGAGCGAGCCAGCCGCCTTCCCAAACCGTGACCACGCGTTCTGTTACGAAGATCGTGCCGAGGCCGATCCAAAACGGGAACCAGATCCAGGTGTCCACCGCGATCACGGTGACGAGGATCAGGGACAGGAACGAGGTGAGGGCGATGACGCTGTACCCGATGCCGAGTTGCTGCGCCCAGTAGCGCAGGGTCGCCGGGGTGAGTCCGTAGGTGCCGATATTTTCGAGGGCGCCGCGCTGCCAGCGCAGTCGCTGCTGCCAGAGGGCCGGAATATTCGGCATCAGCTCGGTCACGACGGTGCACTGGGAGGGAGAAGTGATCAGGCCCCCGAGCGACTTCAACGCGAGGGTCAGCTCGTTGTCCTCGGTGAGCGCGTGCGTGTCGTAGACGTCTCCGGGCACTCCAGGGATGGTGGCGCCGCGGTTTTCGGCCACGGACCGCAGTGCGAGGGGCCGGAACAGGGATGCCGTCCCGGTCAGGACGAAGACGCGGCCGCGCCGCCTGGCGAGTTCTCGGGAGTAGCGGACGTATTCGTTGCGCTGCAGCAGGCCGAGCAGGCCGAACCCCGGCTCGCCGTAGAAGAGTCCGCCGATCGCCATCAGGGCGCGGTCGCTCGTGAATCGGGCGACGGCCTCGGCGAGGAAGCCGTCGTCGAGCGCGGTGTCCGCGTCCATGATCATGACGACGTCGTTGTCGAGTTGTCCGGGGAGCACCCGTTTGAGTGCCTGGTTGAGGGCGCCGGCCTTCTTTTGACTATTGTGCACCGATTCAACGACTTCGACGCCGTGGTCGCGGGCGATGCTCACGGTGGAGTCGGTGCAATTGTCCGCGACGACGATGATGCGCTCCGGCGGATGCGACTGGCTCAGCAGAGAAGCCAGGGTCACCGGCAGCGACAGTGCCTCGTTGTGGGCCGGGATCAGCACGGTCACCGTCACCGGCCCCGCGAAGACGCCCCCGTTCCTGGTCATGACGATTTTCGGTGCGAGCGGGTGGCGGCTTGCGTTCGAGGACCGGCGTGACTTGTTCGTCGCTCGGCGCTCGAGCAGGGCGATCCCGGCGGCGAACAGCACGGCGAGGGCGATGGCGCCGAGGATCGCCAAGACCGTCGGCGCACTCGGATCGTAGAAGACCGGAAGCACGCCGAAGACCAGGTATTCGAAGGGGGCCGCTCCCGCGGTCGGACTTCCGGCAGCGACGACGAGCCACAGCAGACCTGCCCCGCTCGTGGCGAGGCCCGCAATGACCAGGCCGACTGATCGCCCGAGTTGTACCCGCATGAGTTCGATCCCCCCGCACCGATGCTATCCCGAAGCCGGGTACGGTCGGACGCAGGCCCTGGATATCGGGAACGGACTCACTGCCGAGGGCGGCGACGAAGGGTTGCCGCGGTGACCGTGGCACGTGGCGGGGGAGGGCGCAGCGGAACGGCCTCGATCGCGAAGATGCTGCGGGCGGCGATCCTCCGGTTGCGGCCCCTGACCCAGTCCGTGACGTAGATCTTCGGCAGGATCTTCGTGACGGCCAGGACGACGTAGATGACCGTGTTGATCCCCACGAAGGCCGAGAAGACGGCGAAGAACTCCGAGGCGAGGATCGTGTCTGACAGCAGGATGCCGGTAGGCAACTGGCTGAGGACGTCGACCGGCATCAGTCGCCGTCCCCGGTTCGGACCTGCATGCTGGCGTGTTCCCAGTGCGCCTGCCGGCCGAGGGTGATGTCGACGATGCCCTTGACGTAGACCACGTTCAGGAACATGTCGAAGCAGAGCTCGGGGAGCACGGTGACCGCGAGCAGGCGGGCCCGCCAGCCGCCCTCCCACACGGTGACCACGCGTTCAGCGACGAAGACCAGGCCCAGGCAGAGCCAGAACGGGAACCAGACCCAGGTGCTGACCGCGAGCAGGGTCACCACCATCAGTGACAGGAACGAGGTCAGGGCGATGACGCTGTACCCGATGCCGAGCTGCTGCGCCCAGTAGCGCAGGGTCGCCGGGGTCAGCCCGTAGGTGCCGATGTTCTCGAGGGCGCCGCGTTGCCACCGGAGGCGCTGCTGCCAGAGCGCACGGAGGGTCGGCATCAGCTCGGTGACCACCGTGCACTGGGTGGGAGAGGTGATCAGACCGCCGAGGGACTTCAGCGCGAGGGTCAGCTCGTTGTCTTCGGTGAGCGCGTAGGTGTCGTAGACGTCTCCGGGCACCCCGGGGATGGTGGCGCCGCGGTTTTCGGCCACGGACCGCAGTGCGAGGGGCCGGAACAGGGATGCCGTCCCGGTCAGGACGAAGACGCGGCCGCGCCGCCTGGCGAGTTCTCGGGAGTAGCGGACGTATTCGTTGCGCTGCAGCAGGCCGAGCAGGCCGAACCCCGGCTCGCCGTAGAAGAGTCCGCCGATCGCCATCAGGGCGCGGTCGCTCGTGAATCGGGCGACGGCCTCGGCGAGGAAGCCGTCGTCGAGCGCGGTGTCCGCGTCCATGATCATGACGACGTCGTTGTCGAGTTGTCCGGGAAGGATCCTCTTGAGTGCCTGGTTCAGCGCACCGGCCTTCTTCTGGGTGTTGTCCACGGATTCAACGACTTCGACGCCGTGGTCGCGGGCGATGCTCACGGTGGAGTCGGTGCAATTGTCCGCGACGACGATGATGCGCTCCGGCGGATGCGACTGGCTCAGCAGAGAAGCCAGGGTCACCGGCAGCGACAGTGCCTCGTTGTGGGCCGGGATCAGCACGGTCACCGTCACCGGCCCCGCGAAGACGCCACCCGGCGGTGCCATCACGATCTTCGGGGCGAGCGGGGTGAGGTGCGCGTTGGAGGATCGGCGGGACCTGTTCGTCGCGCGGCGTTCGAGCAGGGCGATGCCGGCGGCGAAGAGCACGGCGAGGGCGATGGCACCGAGAATCGCCCGGGGGCCCGGCGCGCTCGGGTCGTACGACACGGGAAGCACGCCGAAGAGCACGATCTGGGAGGGCGCGGAGCCGGGAGCCTGATCGCCGGAGGCGACGAGGAACCAGAGCAGTGCCGCCGAACCCGTGGCGAGTCCCGCGATGACGAGGCCGACCGCCCGGCCCAGAGATTGTGCCCCCATGCATCAGATCGTATCCGGACGAGCCCGAGATCGTACACAATATTGTGGACGGCCGGAGGGGTGTCCGGGTGCGCCCCTGTGCAGTCCAGGGCGGGTTCAGGCGGGCTTAGCGCGGGTTCTGCCCGGTCCCGTTCTCGTCCGCGAGCGGCCGGTTGGCCTTGATCGGGAAGGCCCCGGTCTTGCCGTCACGGGCGAGCGCGATCTGCAGGATCCGGCCGCGGCAGGCGAACCAGCCGATCACGAGCGCGGGGATGATCACGATCAGGGAACTGATCGTGAGCGTGCCGACCGGCCAGTCGAAGGCCATCAACACGAGAACCGTTGCCAGGAATGCGAGGCTCGCGTACCCGGTGTACGGCGCGCCGAACAGGCGGAAGTCGGGCCGTTTCAGGATCCCGCGCTTGGCCCACGCCTGCAGCCGCAACTGGCAGAGCACGATCATTCCCCACGCGCTGATGATGCCGATCGCCGCCATGTTGAGCACAATTTCGAACGCCTCATCCGGCACGATCGCATTGAGACCGACGCCGAGCAGGGTGACGACGGCGGTCAGGAGGATGCCGCCGAAGGGCACCCCGGTGCGGCTCACCTTCCCGGCGAAGCGCGGAGCCGACCCCGCGAGCGACATCGAGCGGAGGATCCGTCCCGTCGAGTACAGGCCGGCGTTGAGCGAGGACAGCGCTGCGGTCAGCACGACGAGGTTCATGATCACGTCGACACCGCCGACACCGATGCTGCCGAAGAAGGTCACGAAGGGGCTGACGCCCGCCTGGTACGCGGTGTACGGCAGCAGCAGCGAGAGCAGCAGGATCGAGCCGACGTAGAACACCGCGATCCGCACGATCACGGTGTTGATCGCCTTGGGCATCACCGTCTCGGGGTGGGCCGTTTCGCCGGCGGTCGTGCCGACGAGTTCGATCGAGGCGTAGGCGAAGACGACGCCCTGCACGACGACGATCGAGGCGAGCACCCCGTTCGGGAACCAGCCGCCGTTGTCCGCGATCAGGCTGAAGCCGGCTTCCTGGCCGGGGATCGGGGTGCCGAAGATCACCATCCAGGTGCCGACGAGCAGGAAGGACACGATCGCGACGACCTTGATCAGCGCGAACCAGAACTCGAGTTCGCCGAACACGCTCACCGACAGCAGGTTGAGGCACAGTACGACGGCGAGGGCCGTCAGCGCATAGAGCCACTGCGGCACGCTCCCGAACGGCGCCCAGTACTTGGCGAAGAAGTTCATGTAGAGCGCGACGGCAGTGACATCCACGATCGCCGTCATCACCCAGTTGATCCAGTACAGCCAGCCGGTGACGAACGCGGCCTTCTCGCCGAAGAACTCGCGCGCATACGAGACAAAGGAACCGGACGACGGGCGGTGCAGCACGAGCTCGCCGAGCGCGCGCAGGATCAGGAATGCGAAGAACCCGCAGATCGCATACACGAAGACGAGGGAGGGGCCAGCCGAGGCCAGCCGACCGCCGGCGCCGAGGAACAGCCCGGTGCCGATAGCTCCGCCGATGGCGATCATCTGCACCTGGCGGCCCTTGAGCCCCTTGTGCAGGCCGGCGTCCTCGTTCACGCTCGTCGCGTCGTGGATGTGCTCGAGCGGTGTCTCGACCGGCAGGCCGTGATGCTCGTGCTCGTGAGGCTGCTCTGGGGCTGCCTCAGCCCCTGACCCGGTCGGATCGGGGCGTTGTGGCCCCCGGATGGCACTTGTCATGGGGGCACTTCCGATCCAGTTGCTTTCGCCCACCCTACCCGCGGGGCGCTGGCGCCCCCTAACAGGGTTCGTCCATCGGGCGCTCGGTAGACTGGATTACCGCTGACCCGAGAAACAGAGCCGGAGGCCGCATGACGACGATCCTGCTCGCTTTCCTGGCGCTGTCCGTCCTCACGCCCGCCCTCACCCGGATGCTGTCGACCAGGGTGTTCTACCTGATCGCTTTCCTGCCTGCCGCGGCGTTCGTCTTCACGCTCACCCAGACCGCGACGGTCACGCAGGGCGGGTCCGTCACGGAGAGCGTGCCGTGGATTCCGCAACTCGGTGTCGCGCTGTCCTTCCGCGTCGACACCCTCGCCTGGCTGCTCGCCCTCGTCGTGACCGGCGTCGGTGCCCTCGTGCTCGTCTACTGCGCGCGGTACTTCGAGGCCGACGAACCGGCACTCGGCCGCTTCGCCGCCTGCCTCCTCGCCTTCGCCGGCACGATGTACGGACTCGTGACCGCCGACGACGTGGTCGTGATGTTCATGTTCTGGGAGATCACGAGCGTGCTCTCCTACCTGTTGATCGGCCATTACACGTTCCGCAGGGAGAGCAGGGGCGCCGCGCTGCAGGCGCTCATCGTGACAACGTTCGGCGGCCTCGTCATGCTCGTCGGCGTCGTGATGCTCTCCGTTGAGGCCGGGACCACCTCGCTCGCCCTGCTCGTCACGCACCCCGTCACCGGGCCGGTCGCGACCTGGGCCATCCTGCTCATCCTGGTCGGGGCGCTCTCCAAGTCGGCGCTCGTCCCGTTCCACTTCTGGCTCCCCGCCGCCATGGCCGCCCCCACCCCGGTGAGTGCCTACCTGCACGCCGCCGCCATGGTGAAGGCCGGCATCTACCTCGTGGCCCGGCTCGCCCCCGGGTACGCAGACACCGAGGGGTGGATGCCGGTGCTCATGACGATCGGCATCTGGACGATGCTCGTGGGCGCGTGGCGTTCCCTGCGGCAGCACGACCTCAAGCTCGTGCTCGCCTACGGCACCGTGAGCCAGCTCGGCTTCATCATGGTCGTCGTCGGCTTCGGCACCCGCGACGCGGCGCTCGCCGGGGCCGCGCTCCTCCTGGCCCACGCGCTCTACAAGGCCGCGCTCTTCCTCGTGGTCGGGATCATCGACCACCGCGCGGGCACCCGCGACCTCCGGAAGCTCTCCGGAATCGGCCGCAGCGACCCGGCGCTCGCCGTGATCGCGCTCGTCGCCGTGGCCTCGATGGCCGGCATCCCGCCCCTGCTCGGGTTCGTTGCCAAGGAGGCGGTCTTCACGGCGTTCCTCGAGGCCGGCCTGCACGGCGACGGCTGGGGCTGGGTGGCGCTCGTCGGAACAATGGTGGGCTCCGTGCTGACCGTGGCCTACAGCATCCGCTTCTTCTACGGCGCGTTCGGGTCGAGGCCGGAGCTGGCAACGACGGCCCTGCACCCGAGCCGCTGGGACATCCTGATCGCCCCCGGGCTGCTCGCCGTCGCGACGATCGCGCTCGGCCCCCTCGCCGGGTGGCTCGACCCGCGGCTTTCGCCGTACGCGGACACCGTCCCCGGCGGTGGGGACGCGCACCTCGCCCTCTGGCACGGATTCGAACCCGCGCTGGGCATCACCGTTGTCGTGCTCGCAATCGGCTCGGCGATGTTCTGGAAGCGTCGCAGGGTCGCGGCGCTGCAGGAACGCGTTCCCGCCACCGTCGACGCCGGCCGCGGCTACGGGATCCTCGTGCGCACCGTCGACCGCACAGCGGCGCGGCTCACCCATTTCGCGCAGCACGGCGGACTGCCGCAATACCTCGGCACCATCCTCGTGGTCTTCGTACTCGCCCTCGGCTTCGCCGCCACGGTCAACCGCACCTGGCCGGACACCGTCGTGCTCTGGGACTACCCCGGCCAGGTCATCATCGCCGTGATCATGATCCTCGCGGCGATAGCCGCCTCCCGGTCCGGCCAGCGGATGACGGCGGTGCTGCTCGCGGGGGTGACCGGCTATGGCCTCGTGGCCCTGTTCGCGTTCCACGGGGCGCCAGACCTCGCCCTGACCCAGGCGCTCGTGGAGACGATGACCCTGGTCGTCTTCGTGCTCGTGCTGCGGCGCCTGCCCGCGACCGTCGCCCGGCCGCAGGCGCCCCTGCACCGCAGGCGCCGGGCACTGATCGGCGTCCTCGTCGGCCTCACGATGGGCACGATCGCCGTGATCGCCCTCGGCGCCCGGCAGGACCCGAGCATCGCCCTCGACCTGCCCCGCCTGACCCTCGAGGCCCACGGCACCAACATCGTCAACGTCGCGCTCGTGGACATCCGGGCCTGGGACACGATGGGGGAGGTGTCCGTGCTCATCGTCGTTGCGACCGGCGTCGCAAGCCTGCTCTTCGTGTCCGGGCGCACCGAGACCGTGCCGCGGCTGAAGGGCTCCCGCACCCAGCGGTCACCGCGCAACCGCCGCCGCGTCGTGGCCGACCCGCAGGCCTCCTCGGCCGGCCACGCCGTCACCCGGCAGTCCTGGCTGCTCGCCGGACGCACGATCAAGCCGGAGGACCGGTCGATCCTGATCGAGGTCATCGTGCGGCTACTCTTCCACCCGGCGATCGTCGTGTCCGTGTTCCTGCTCTTCGCCGGGCACAACGCGCCAGGGGGCGGCTTCGCCGGGGGACTCCTCGCCGGTCTCGCCCTCGTCGCCCGCTACCTCGCCGGAGGACGCTACGAGCTCGGCGAGGCGGCCCCGATCGACCCGGGCAAGATCCTCGGCCTCGGAGTGGTCCTCGCCGTCGGCACCGCGGTCGCCTCCCTTTTCGTCACCGGCATCCCGCTGCAGTCGGCGTATGCGAGCATCGATGTTCCCGTGCTCGGCCATCTCTCCTTCGGTACCTCGACCATCTTCGACATCGGGGTCTACCTCGTCGTGATCGGCCTCGCCCTCGACATCCTCCGCAGCCTCGGCAGCGAGATCGACCGGCAGAGCGAGGCCGGCGAAGCCCCGCCCGCCGGCTCAGACGCCTCGGCAACAGCTGACGGGTCCGCTGCCGCAGCGCCGGCCGCCGGTGCCGGTGCCGAGCCCGTCCCCGAGGTGATCCCGTGAGCGCCTCCCTGACCCTGGTCCTGATCATGGCCGCGCTCTACGCGACCGGCGTCTACATCATGCTCGAACGCAGCCTCACCCGGGTGTTGATCGGGTTCGTTCTCGTCGGCAACGCGACGAACCTGCTGATCTTCATCATGAGCGGCCGGCCGGGCAGCTCGCCGATCATCACCGGCACCGCGGGCGACGCAGACATGGTCGATCCCGTGCCGCAGATCCTGATGCTCACCGCGATCGTGATCAACTTCGGGGTGACAGCGCTCATCCTTGCCCTCGTCTACCGGGCGTGGTGGCTCGCCCAGCTCGGCGACGAGGGCGACACCCTCACCGACGAGCACGCGGCCGAGACCGCATCCTCCGCGGAACAGGACTTCCGGTCCTCCGCAGACGACGACGCGGCCGTGCGCGCCTCCCTCGACGGGGGCGATCATGACGACCCCGACGATCATGACGACCCGGACGACTACAACCCGGACGACGACGCCCACGACCACGGAGCACCCGTTCGCCCCGGGAACACGGATGCCGCCCGATGAGCGTTGCAACGATCCTCGTCCCCCTCGTCGTCGCCATCCCGCTCCTCGGCAGCGCGATCACCCTCGCGCTCGGCCGGCGCACCGTGACCCAGATCGCCGTCGGCGTCGCCTCGCTCACCACGGTCGCCCTGATCAGCGCCACCCTCCTCGTTCTCGTCGACCAGCAGGGACCCGCCGTCGTGCACGTCGGCGGCTGGCAGGCGCCATGGGGGATCGTGCTCGTCGTCGACCGGCTCTCCGCGCTGATGCTGCTCGTCTCGGCCGTGATCCTCCTCGGCGTGCTGCTCTTCGCCGTCGGCCAGGGCATCATCGACGGCGACAGCGACACCCCCGTCTCGATCTTCCATCCGACCTACCTCGTGCTGTCCGCCGGGCTGTTCAACGCCTTCATCGCCGGTGACCTGTTCAACCTCTACGTCGGCTTCGAGATGCTGCTCTCGGCCAGCTACGTGCTGCTCACCCTCGGCGGCACCGGTGCGCGCATCCGTGCGGGGGTCACCTACATCGTCGTGAGCCTCGTCTCCTCGATCCTCTTCCTCAGCTCGATCGCCCTGATCTACGGCGCGACCGGGACCGTGACCCTCGCCCTGCTCGCCGAGCGCATCCCCGCCCTGCCCGGTGACGTGCAGGGCATCCTCGGGCTGATGCTCCTCCTCGCCTTCTCGGTCAAGGCCGCCGTGTTCCCGCTGTCGTTCTGGCTGCCGGACTCCTACCCGACCGCACCGGCCCCGGTCACCGCGGTCTTCGCGGGTCTCCTCACCAAGGTCGGCGTCTACGCGATCCTCCGCACCCAGACCCTGCTCTTCCCGGGCAACCCGTTCCAGGTGCCGCTGCTCGTCGTCGCCGCGCTCACGATGCTGATCGGCATCCTCGGCGCGCTCGCCCAGGCCGACATCAAGAGGATGCTGTCCTTCACCCTGGTCAGCCACATCGGCTACCTGATCTTCGGCATCGCGATCGGCACCCCCCTCGCCCTCGCAGCAACGATCTTCTACGTCGTGCACCACATCACCGTCCAGACCACCCTGTTCCTCTCCGCAGGCCTCATCGAACGGGTCGGCGGCACGACCTCACTCGCCCGGCTCGGCGGGATGCTCAAAGCAGCCCCCGTCGTCGCGACACTGTTCTTCATCGGTGCGCTCAACCTCGGTGGCATTCCGCCGTTCTCGGGCTTCCTCGGCAAGTTCGCCCTGTTCCAGGCCGGAGCCCAGCTCGGCACCCCGCTCGCCTGGGCCGTGATCGGCGCCGGGGCGGCGACCTCGCTCCTGACCCTGTACGCACTCGCCCGGGCGTGGAACATGGCCTTCTGGCGCCCGCGCCGCGAGATCGAGAACTACGACTCGCCCATGCTCGACCGCCTCACCGACGACCCGCACGACGACGGAACCGTCGTGACCAAGACCGTTTCCCCGCTCATGGTCGGCGCGACCGCCGGGCTGCTCGTGCTGACCATCGGGCTCACGGTCTTCGCGGGTCCCGTGTTCGACTTCGCCGCGCGGGCCGCCGCCGACATCGAGGCGCCGAGCGACTACATCGAAGCGGTCTTCCCCGGCGGAACACCATGAGCACCCGGGCCGAGCGCCGTGCCGCACTCCTGAACCAGCTCCCGCTCTGGCTCGGGCTCGTGCTGCTCTGGATGCTGCTCTGGGGCAGCTTCTCCTGGCTCAACCTCGTGACCGGCGCCGTGCTCGCCTCGCTCGTCTCCATCGTGTTCTACCTGCCCGCCGTGCAGCTGAGCGGGCGCCTTGATCCCGCGCGCACCGTGGTCTTCCTGCTGCGGCTGCTCGGCGACATCGTGCGGGCGTCCGTGCAGGTCGCCTGGCTCGCCCTGAAGCCCCTCAGGACGCCGGCCGGCCCGCAGAGCGCGATCATCGCCGTGCCTCTCCGCACCCGGAGCGACCTCATCCTGACCTGGACGGCCGTTGCGACCTCGATCGTGCCCGGATCGATCGTGATCGACACCGACCGGGTGAGTTCGACGCTCTACCTGCACGTGCTGGGAGTGCGGACGCACGCCCAGATCGACCTCTTCCGGGCGAGCGTGCTCGCGACCGAGCGGCGGATCGTGGGCGCATTCGGCTCCCGCGAAGACCTCGAACGGCTCGCGCTCGGCGATGCCGTAGCCGCCGTTGCGGCGGCGACGGGCGCCGTGGCCGCGGACGCGCGAGCGGCATCCGCCCGGGACGACGACAGCGACCGCAGGAACCTGGACGATACGGGAAAGGAAACCTGATGGGAATCGTCGTGATCGTGGCCGCCGTGCTGTTCGGCGCCGGGGGCCTGTGCGCCGTCTACCGCATCATTCGCGGCCCCTCCGTGCTCGACCGGGTGATCGCCTCCGACGTGCTCGTCGCGACCGTGATCTGCGCGCTCGGCGCCGAGATGGCGATCAACCGGAACGTCGACACCCTGCCGGTGCTGCTCGTGCTCGCCCTGTTCGCGGTGCTCGGCTCGCTCGCCGTCGGCCGCTTCCTCGGCGGGAAGGAGCACTCGTGAACCCGGCGATCGGCGATGTCGTGACGGCGGTGCTCGTGCTCTCCGCCGCCGTGATGTGCCTCGCGGCCGGCGTCGGCCTGCTGCGTTTCCCCGACGTGCTCAGCAGGCTGCACGCGGCGACCAAGCCGCAGATCTTCGGCCTCATCGCCGTGACGCTGGATGTCGCGGTCAATAACTTCACGCTCGGCACCGTCACGCTCTCGGTCGCGATCGTGGCCTTCCAGGCGCTCACCGCCCCGATGGCCGCGCACCTCATCGCGCGGGTCGCGCACGACACCGACCGGTTCCGGCCGGAACTGCTCGTCGTCGACGAGCTGGGACGTGCGAACCGTCGCGGTGACCGCGGCGACTGATATGATTTCCGTGTCGCAACTGGCGTAGCACGAAAGATGGGTCACCATCGGGGAGCGACTGACACGGTTAGTGGCCGCACGCCTGGGCCACGACGATTAATTCAAGTCTGAGGAGACCCGTGTCCGAATCTGTGCCTGGCACCACGCTGCATTCCACCTTCAACGAGCCGCTCGAGGTCGTCGACCCCGAGATCGCCGCCGTTCTCGAGCTCGAACTGGGTCGCCAGCGCGACTACCTCGAGATGATCGCGAGCGAGAACTTCGTGCCGCGCGCCATCCTGCAGTCGCAGGGTTCCGTGCTCACCAACAAGTACGCCGAGGGCTACCCGGGGCGCCGCTACTACGGCGGCTGCGAGTTCGTCGACGTCGCGGAGGAGCTCGCGATCGCGCGGGCGAAGTCCCTCTTCGGAGCGGCATACGCGAACGTGCAGCCGCACTCCGGCGCCACGGCGAACGCCGCCGTGCTCTCCGCGATCGCAACGCCCGGCGACACCATCCTCGGCCTCGAGCTCGCCCACGGCGGCCACCTCACCCACGGGATGAAGCTCAACTTCTCCGGCAAGCTCTACAACCCGGTCGCGTACGGCGTCGACCCGGACACCTTCCTCGTCGACATGGACGTCGTCCGCGACAAGGCCATCGAGCACAAGCCGAAGGTCATCATCGCCGGCTGGTCCGCATACCCCCGCCACCTCGACTTCGCCGCGTTCCGCGCGATCGCAGACGAGGTCGGTGCCCTGCTCTGGGTCGACATGGCGCACTTCGCCGGGCTCGTCGCCGCCGGCCTGCACCCGTCGCCCGTGCCGTACGCCGACGTCGTGTCCTCGACCGTGCACAAGACCCTCGCGGGCCCCCGCTCCGGCTTCATCCTCTCCCGGGACACCGCGCTCGCGAAGAAGCTCAACTCGAACGTGTTCCCCGGCCAGCAGGGCGGCCCGCTCATGCACGTGATCGCCGCCAAGGCGACCGCGTTCAAGCTCGCGGCAGAGCCGGAGTTCAAGGAACGCCAGGAGCGCACCCTGCGCGGCGCCAGCATCCTCGCCGCCCGCCTGACAGCGGACGACTCGCGCGCCGCCGGCGTCGACGTGCTCACCGGCGGCACCGACGTGCACCTCGTGCTCGCCGACCTCCGCAACTCGCCGATCAACGGCCAGCAGGCCGAAGACGCCCTCCACGACGTGGGCATCACGGTCAACCGCAACTCGGTGCCCTTCGACCCGCGCCCGCCGATGGTCACGAGCGGACTGCGGATCGGTACGCCCGCCCTCGCGACCCGCGGCTTCGACGATGCCGAGTTCACCGTCGTGTCCGACGTCATCGCAGAGGCCCTCAAGCCCGGCGCCGACGTGCAGGCGCTCCGCGCCCGGGTCAAGACGCTCACCGAGGCCTTCCCGCTCTACCCCGGCCTGCAGCAGTAGCCCACACGCTCACCCTGCACCCCCACCCCTGACGAATTCGACGGAGTTTCTGCAAGAGAATCACGTGGGAGACCCGTTTTCGGGTCTTTCGCTCAGAAACTCCGTCGAATTGGTTCGGCGAACGCGGAGATCAACTGCGCTCGAAAGCACCAAACGATTGGATCACCCATGACGGCAATCATCCTCGACGGCGTCGCAACCGCGTCCGCCGTGAAGACCGAACTCATCGCCCGCGTCGCCGAACTGCGCGCGCACGGGATCGTTCCCGGGCTCGGCACCCTGCTCGTCGGCGACGACCCGGGTTCACGCTCGTACGTCGCGGGCAAGCACCGCGATTGCGCCGAAGTGGGCATCGAGTCGATCCGCATCGACCTGCCCGCCTCGGCGACGACGGCGGATGTCCGCGCCGCGATCAAGGACCTCAACTCCAGCCGTGAGGTGACCGGGTACATCATCCAGTTGCCGCTGCCCGTCGGCAACAACGAAAACGCGATGCTCGAATTGATCGACCCGGCCAAGGACGCGGACGGCCTGCACCCGACCAACCTCGGCCGGCTCGTGCTCGGCATCGAAGGCAAGCTCAGCTCTCCGCTGCCGTGCACGCCGGCGGGCATCGTCGAGCTGTTGCGCCGCTACGAGGTGCCGATCGTCGGCCGTAAGGTCGTCGTGATCGGCCGCGGGCTCACCGTCGGCCGGCCGCTCGGCCTGCTCTTCACCCGCAAGGGCCTGGACGCGACCGTCACGCTCACCCACTCGCGCACGGTCGACCTGCCGGAGGAGGTCCGCCGCGCGGACATCGTCGTGGCCGCGGTCGGTGTGCCGCACCTGGTCCAGGCGGACTGGATCAAGCCGGGTGCCGCGGTGCTCGACGTGGGCATCACCCGCCAGGTCGACCCGGTCACCGGCAAGGGCGCCCTCACCGGCGACGTACACCCCGACGTCGCAGAGGTCGCCGGCTACCTCTCACCGAATCCCCGCGGCGTCGGGCCGATGACGCGCGCCATGCTGCTCGGCAACGTGGTCAAGGCCGCCGAGCGCGCCCTGCTCTAGCCCGGCCCCCGCGCTTCCCAGCACCCGCCGCGTCGCGCCTCGGGAAACGCTCGCGTGATCGCTGAGGTGTCGCATATCGACCTTCGCGTCGACGTTTAACGTCGATATGCGACACCTCACGGAACCGGCCCGGCCGTCCCGGGCGGGTCAGGCGAGGGCGGCGGTGTGCAGGGCGGCGTGGTCGAGGTAATTCGCGGCGTTCTGGCGGATGCCCGCGACCTCGGCGTCCGTCAGGGGTCGGCGCACCTTGGCCGGGACCCCCGCGACGAGCGAGTACGGCGGCACGATCGTGCCCTCGAGCACGACGGCCCCGGCCGCGACGAGAGAACCGGTCCCGATCACGGCGCCGTTGAGCACAGTCGCCTTCATCCCGATCAGCGCGCCGTCCTCGACGACGCAGCCGTGCAGCACCGCGCCGTGCCCGACGGACACGTCCCGGCCGACGATGAGCGGGAAGCCGTGGTCGACGTGGCAGGAAACGTTGTCCTGCAGGTTCGAGCCCGCGCCGATCCGGATCGGTTCCGCCTCCGCGCGCAGCACCGAGTTGTACCAGACGCTCGCGTGTTCGGCGAGGATCACATGCCCCACGAGGACGGCGCCGGGGGCGACGAACGCGGAGTCCGCGATGCTCGGCCCCGGGCGGTCGGGCAGGGTGATGATGCGGGCGGCGCTGTCGGCAGTCATACGCGCCAGCCTAGTGCGCCGTCCCTTGGCATAACTCCTGCAAATTCCGTGCCCGGAATCCGGCCGCCGAGTGTTTCAGCGGCTTCCCGGCGCCGCGAGGAATGTGCAGGAATATGCACCGGGCCGGGCGGGAAGCGGATGCCATGGCTAGGCTGGCCGGATGGTGAACACCGCACACCCCGCCGTCGACCGCGTGCGGGAGGCGCTTGCCGCCTTCGGTCTGGCTCCGGACATCCGCTGGCTCGACGGGGCCGCGACGACCGCGCAGCAGGCCGCCGACGCGCTCGGCATCGAGCCGGGCGGGATCGCCAACTCCCTCGTCTTCACCCTCGACGGCGAGCCGTTGCTCGTGCTGACCTCGGGGGCGCACCGCGTCGACACGGCCTGGCTCGGCGAACGGCTCGGCGGTGCGATCGGCCGGGCGTCGAAGGAACTCGTCAAGAGCGCGACCGGGCAGGTCATTGGCGGCGTCGCGCCGGTGGGGCACCCGGCGCCGCTGCGCACCCTCGTCGACGTGGACCTGGCCGGGTATCCCGAGGTGTGGGCGGCCGCCGGCCACGCTCACACCGTCTTCCCGACCACCTTCGCCCAGTTGCTCCGCATCACGGGCGGCACGCCGACCCCGGTCACCCCGCCCGAACCGGTATAACTCCGGCAGGTTCCCGGTCGCCGCGCCGCTTCAGCCGCCGAGTGTCGCCGCAGCCGCCGAGTGTCGCCGGTCAGCCGGGTCATCTCGGCAGGATCGGCGACACTCGGCAACTGAGGGGTGTGCCGTGCCGCGGGACCGTCAGCCCTCGCGGCCGGCGCCGTTCGCCGCGCGCACCACGAAGGTGTCCGGGGCTGCGAACCCGGCGTCCGCGAATGCGGAGCGCACCGCGGCGGTCACCGCGGGAATGAGCTCGTGCGGGGTGAGTGCGATCGCGGCGCCGCCGAAGCCGCCGCCCGTCATCCGCGCCCCGAGGGCGCCCGCGCCGCGCGCTGCGACGACCGCGAGGTCGAGCTCGGGTACCGAGATCTCGAAGTCGTCGCGCATCGAGGTGTGCGAGGCGTCGAGGAGCGCGCCGATCGCGGCGGGGCCGGATTCGCGCAGCGTGCGCACGGTGTCGAGCACCCGCTGGTTCTCGGTGATCACGTGCCGCACCCGGCGGAACGTCTCGTCGTCGAGCAGCTCGGCGGCCCGCGCGAGGTCGACGACCCCGAGGTCGCGGAGCGAGTCGACGCCGAGCAGGCGGGCGCCGAGTTCGCAGGATGCCCGGCGCGAGGCATACCCTCCGGACGAGTGCTCGTGGCTCACCTTCGTGTCGATGATCAGCAGTTCGAGTCCCGCGGTATCGAAGCCGAGTGGGACGACCTCGGACTCGAGTGTGCGGCAGTCCAGGAATACCGCGGAGTCCTTCTCTCCGAGTAGGGAAGCCGACTGGTCCATGATGCCGGTCGGCGCGCCGGCGGCCCGGTTCTCGGCGAGCTGGCCGACCCTGGCGAGGGTGCGCCGGTCGAAACCGAGGGCCCAGACGTCGTTCAGCGCGACAGCGATGGCGCTCTCGATGGCTGCGGACGACGAGAGTCCCGCCCCGATCGGCACGTCGGAGACGATGTACACGTCGAAGCCGGTCACGGCCTGGAGTGGAGCCCCGAATTCGCCGAGTGCCCAGGCGACTCCGAGCGGGTACGCCGACCAGCCCGAGAGGATGTGGGGGCTCAGCCCGTCGAGGGAGACCTCGACGATCTCGTCGGAGAACGAGCTCGCCACCCGCATCAGCCGGTCGCTCCGCGCAGCCAGCGCGATCACGGTGCGCCGGTCGATCGCGAATGGAAGCACGAAGCCGTCGTTGTAGTCGGTGTGCTCCCCGATCAGGTTCACCCGGCCGGGCGCGGACCAGAGGCCGTCCGGCTCGCCGGCGAAGCGCTTGGCGAAGCCGGCGGTGGCTGCGGAATCGAGGGCGCTCATGCGCGGGCCTCGCTCGCGGCATCCGCCGTCATCGAACGCTCAACGGCGGCACGGATGCCCGCAGCGGCCTGCTCGGGAGTGACGTCCCCGATCCAGGCCCCCATCGCGGCTTCCGATCCGGCGAGGTACTTGAGTTTGTCCTCCGCCCGGCGTGGGCTCGTCACCTGCAGCATCAGCCGGATGTCGTCACGGTGGGTCTGCACCGGGGCCTGGTGCCAGGCCGCGATGTACGGCGTCGGGGTCGAGTAGATCGCGTCGATGCCGCGGAGCAGGCGCCGGTACAGCACGGCGAGCTCGTCGCGCTCGGCGAGGCTCGTCGCAGCGAAGTCGGGGATCTGGCGGTGCGGCAGCATGTGCACCTCGATGGGCCAGCGGGCCGCGAAGGGTGCGAACGCGGTCCAGTGCTCACCGCGGATGATGACCCGGTCCGCGGCCTGCTCGCTTGCGAGCACGTCGGCGAAAAGAGTCGGGCCGTAGGCTTCGAGCGAGGCGATCACGCGCTGGGTGCGCGGGGTGACGTACGGGTACGAGTAGATCTGGCCGTGCGGATGCCGCAGCGTCACGCCGATCGCCTCGCCACGGTTCTCGAAGGGGAACACCTGCTGGATGCCCGGCAACTGGGAGAGCACGTGGGTGCGCTCGGCCCAGGCCTCGATCACGGTGCGCGCCCGGGTGACGGAGAGGCTCGCGAAGGAGCCCTCGTTCTCGGGGCTGAAGCAGACGACTTCGCAGCGTCCGACGGAGGTGCGGGTGCGCTCGAGGCCGATCTCGGCGAGCTCGGCGAGCCCGGCCGGCGCGTTCGCATCGGTCAGCAGCGGGCCGAAGGAGGGCGACTTGTTCTCGAACACGGCGACGTCGTAGTTGCTCGGCACCTCGCTCGGGTTCTCCGGCGTCGACGGCGCGAGTGGGTCGAGGTTCGCCGGCGGCAGGAACACCCGATTCTGGCGTGCGGAGGCGATCGAGACCCATTCGCCGCTGAGCGGGTCCTGGCGCATGCTCGCCGTCGGCGGGCGCGGGTCGAGCTGGCGGGTATCGGCGGCGCGTTCGGGCGAGAGCCGCGTGTCCGGGTCGTCGAAGTAGATGAGGTCCCGGCCGTCGGCCAGGGTGTGGTGGTGACGGGTGATTCCGGGTGCGGCGACGAAGCCTGCGCTGTCCATGACGGTGTCCATAACCCTTCCCACGTTAGCGGATCTGCGCAACCGAAACCAGTGGTTTCTGATTGATAACCAAAAGAAAGTAAGCGAAGATAGGGAGATGACATCCGACCTGCCCGCCGACCGAGAGTTGCTCCCGCAGCACCAGCGCAGGGAACAGATCCGAAGGCTCGTCGACGAACGGGGATTCGTGCGGGTGAGCGAACTGCGCGAGGCCTTCGGCATGTCCGGGGTCACCGCGCGCGCCGACCTCGACGCCCTCGAGGCGACGGGCCTCGTGCACCGGGTGCACGGGGGAGCGGTGCCCGCCCAGGCGCCGGGGTCGACGCTCGCGGCGGACACCGAACCCTCCTTCGAAGAGTCGCTCGGGGCATCCGTGATCCCGAAGCAGCAGATCGGAGCGCTCGCCGCATCGCTCGTCGAGAGCGGCCAGAGCGTGATCCTCGACGTCGGCACGACCAGCCTCGCCATCGCCCGTGCCCTGCTCGCCCGCACCGACCTGAACGACGTCGTCGTGATCACCAACGGGCTCAGCATCGCCCTCGAACTCGAGCCCGCCATCCCGCGCTTCACCGTGATCGTCACGGGCGGCTCGCTCCGACCCCTGCAGCACTCCCTCGTCGAGCCGCTCGCCGCGACCGTGCTCAGCCAGGTGCACGCCGACCTCGCCTTCATCGGCTGCAACGGCGTCGACGTGACCGGAGGCGTCACGAACATCAACCTGCCCGAAGCCGGGATCAAGACGCTCATGCTCCAGGCGGCGACCCGCGCGATCGTGGTCGCTGACGGCTCCAAGCTCGGCCGGGTGCACCTCGGCAGGATCGGCGCCCTCGATGCCTTCGATTCCCTGCTGACGGATGCCGCCGCGCACCCCGACGCGCTGGCCCGGCTCCGCGAGGCAGGGCTGACCGTGCTCCAGGGCGAATAGGCTGGTCCCATGCGCGCAGCCACCGGAACCCAGTACGAACTCACGAACGAGACCCCGGACGGGCGGGCCACCGCGACGATCACCGAGGTCGCCGCGGGGATCCGGGCCTATACCCTGAACGGAATAGACCTCGTGGAGTCCTTCGCTGCGGCGGTCGAGCCGCCGATGTCCGCCGGCATCGTGCTCGTGCCGTGGCCCAACCGGATCAAGGACGGGACCTGGCTACACGGCGAGGAGCGTCAGCAGCTCAGCATCACCGAGCCCCTCCTGAACAACGCCATCCACGGACTCCTCCGCTTCACCCCGTACCGCCTCGTCGAGCGCGACGCGTCAGCCGTGACCCTCGCCGCGACCGTGTTCCCGCAGTCCGGCTTCCCGTTCCAGCTCGACACCACCGTGACATATGCCCTCACCGACACGGGCCTCGAGGTCACCCACACCGTGCACAACGTCGGCGCCGAGAGCGCCCCCATCGCCATCGGCGTCCACCCGTACGTCAAGATCGGCGACGTCCCCACCGAGGAACTCGTCCTGCGCGTCGACGCGGCGACCCACCTCGAAGTGGATGCCCGGCTCAACCCGACCGGCGTCGACACCCCGGTCGACGGCACCGGCTACGACCTTCGCGCCGGCGTGCGCGTCGCCGACCTCGCGCTCGACGACGCCTTCGGCGGCGCCGGACGCGAGCATTCCCTCACCGCGCCGGACGGCCGCAGGGTCACAGTCTGGGGCGACGAGAACATGCGGTACGTGCAGGTCTTCACTCCGACCGAGTTCCCCGTCACGGCGAGCGACGAGGTGAGCCCCGTGCCTGGCCGCGCGGTCGCGATCGAGCCGATGACCGCGCCGGCCGACGCCTTCAACTCGGGGGCCGGCCTCCGCTGGCTCGCACCCGACGAATCCTGGACCGTGCGCTGGGCCATCCGCCCGACCGGATTCCAGGCCTAGGCTCGCATCCATGGCGCTCACGCGCGAACCGAAGCCCGGCGAGCCGACATCCGGCCCGTCGACGCCACGCCAGCCGAAAGCAGGCTCGTCGGCACCCGGTCGGCCGAAGCCCCGCGGCAGCCGGCCGCGCCGCGCCGCCGTGTTGAGCCCAGCCGACGCGGCCCGGCTCGTCGCCCTGGTCAGGATGAAGCGGCTCGCCCTGGCCCTGCTCGTGCTGATGGCGCTCGTCTTCGCGGTCTCGTTCGCACTGCAGGATCGTATTCCCGCTCTGCAATACGTCAGGGCCGCCGCCGAGGGCGGCATGGTCGGCGCCCTCGCCGACTGGTTCGCCGTGACCGCTTTGTTCCGGTATCCGCTCGGCCTGCGCATCCCGCACACCAACATCATCGCCAGCCGGAAGGACGAGATCGGCGCAAGCCTCGGCGAATTCGTCGGCACCAACTTCCTCTCCGAGCAGGTCGTCCGCGGCAAACTCGGCTCGATCGGCGTGTCCCGGAGGCTCGGTACCTGGCTGAAACAGCCCGACAACGCCCGCAGACTCACCGATGAGATCGCCGTCGCCGGCACTGGGCTCCTCACCCTCCTGAGCGACGACGCGATCAAGGACCTCATCGAGACCGTGGCGCGCGAGCACCTCGTGCGCCCGGAGTGGGCGCCGCCGATCGGCAGGGTCGGCGCGCGGCTTCTCGCCTCCGGGCAGCAACACGCCGTCGTCGATCTGCTCCTCGACCGCGCGGAGGGCTGGCTGCACGAACACCCGGAGGCCTTCGGACGGGCCGTGTCCGCGCGGCTGCCCGGTTGGCTCCCCGGCTTCGTCGACCGTCTCGTCGACGACCGGGCGCATCGCGAGGTGCTCGGGTTCGTCGCCTCGGTGCGGGCGGATGCCGCGCATCCGCTTCGTGAGGCCATCGACCGCTACCTCGTCGAGCTTGCCGACGACCTCGAGCACGACCCGGCGATGATCAACCGGGTCGAGACCCTCAAGCTCGAGCTCCTGGACAGTGCCCGCCTGCGCGAGTTCGCGAGCGAGACCTGGGAAGCCGTGAAGGTGTCCCTGGCGGCGTCGCTCGGTGACCCGGCGAGCGACCTGAGGGACGGCATCCGGGCGACCCTGATCGAGGTGGGCGAGCGGCTGGCCGGCGACGGCGCACTGGGCGGCCGCATCGATCGCTGGATCGCCGATTCGGCGAGTTACCTCGTGCGCACCTACCGCGACGAGCTCGCCGGGGTCATCACCGAAACCGTCGAACGCTGGGACGCCGCCGAGACGAGCGAGAAGATCGAGCTGCAGGTCGGCCGCGACCTGCAGTACATCCGGATCAACGGCACCGTCGTCGGCTCCCTCGCTGGACTCGCGATCTTCGCGATCGCCCAGGCTGCCGTCACCCTCTTCTAAACCGAGCGCCCGAGCAGAGCGGAGCCTCCGCGGCCCGACGCGGCGAGGCCCCGACCGGTGTCGCCCGGTCGGGGCCTCGCCCGGTCACGGTCCGGCTCAGGCGGCGCGGCGTAAACGCGCCGGCGCTTCCGCATCGAGCGGATGCCGCGTCCCGGCCGGTCGTGCCTGCGCGTGTGCGGCGGCGGTCACGATGCCGCCCGCCGGGATCCGGATATCGCGGTCGATCACCGCTCCGCTCTGTACCCGGGCGCCGTCGCCGATCCGGGAGTGGCTTCCAAGACGGGCCGCCGCGCCGATCACGGCGTCGACGCCGACGTGCACGTTCTGGCCGATGAAGGCCCGTGCCCCGACGAGGGCGTTGTGATCGATCCAGCTGCCCGGACCGATCCAGGCGTCCGCCCCCACCCTGGCTCCGCTCTCGACGTACGCCGTTCCGGAGATGAAGGCGGACGGGTCGACCCGTGCCCCGCCGGAAACCAGTCCGCGTCCGTTCGCGTGCCGGCGATACTTTTCGATCGTGCCGGTCTCGGTCTCGACTTCTTCGTTGATTCTTTCCACGTGCGACCTCCTTGAATTGTCGCGTCACCCCGCAGCTCCCGCTCCGCTGTGTGCCCGCAGCGCGCGTGGCGCGACTGCGGAGCGACAAGTCTGGCGGCTGAGCCCGAGTGCTGACCGTGTCAACGCTGTGTGCTCCCCGGGAATTCCCCGGGCGGTCGC